>CAMFHA010000055.1 GCA_945952115.1 uncultured Legionella sp.
GTGCTATGCACGCTCCTCAGGGCGAACGGATTAGGGAAAAATGGCTAAACTCGAGATTATCAAGGTAATAAATTTATGTCACTATTGATTTCATGTTGAGATAAAAATTCTCTTTGTGAAGAAAAAATCACTATCTTTTTCTCGATGATAATTTTATTTTTTAAAATCTCTTGCTTCGTTTTAATAAATAGTATAAAAAAATAATGTACAAATTTTTAATACTTAGAGCAATAAGGTGGCGATATAATGTTTACAGTGACATTTTGTGCCATGGATTATAGTCTAATGTGGCATGCTTGTGTTCTATTATCTAGATCTGATGCGGAAACCCAAAAATTAGAAGTAGTCAATACTTGGGGTTTTTACGGTGTACCTTCTATCGAGGATTATTCTTTTACAAAAACAATTAAAAAAAGCCTTGGATTAGAGGTGGCATTTTCTGGAAGCCATGGAAAATGGCGTCACGAAGATATTCGCTATTTAGACAGAGGCAAACACTTACATGGAAGAACTTTTGAATTAACAGAAGAACAATTTCTTGCTTTGGAACAGCATTTTATAAATTTAGAAAAAGAAGAAAATGAAGCTATTGAAGAAATAGCCTCTTTTTTACAATTAAAACCTAAAGCAGATCACAAAATTTATGCTTATGAAGATTATGGTGCATTTATTTTTTCTATAGAAAAAGCAAAAGCAAACGCATCAAATCGTGAGCCCAGGCTTCATTCGTTTGAATTGAATTTCTCTCTGGATTGGTGGGGGCCTCATCTTAGAAATGCGCATACCTGTAAATCTGAAGCTATTGTAGCTTTACGCAATGCACATACTAATACAGGATCTATTCTCAATAAAGGACAAATTGATGAGTTAACAGTAAGTGGTAAACATCCTTCTTTTCCTCGATTCAGTGGAACAAAAATGGAAGATATTCGCTTACATAGTAGTGGTCCTTTGTCTACACATACCAAGAAGTCAGGAGAAAAAATTTATTTTCGTGATAAAGACGGTGTTCGTGTATTTTGGACCCTTCCTCCTCAAAATATAGATTTTTTAACCGATTCCTCTCAGCAATTAGGCATTATTAAACCTGAGCAGCGTTCAAAAGTTATCAATTTAATCACGCAATTACAGAGTTTAGAATGGGTTTTATATAACTCTTCCGTAGAACAACATTATAAGCAGGATTTTACTGCTAAATTAGTTAAAGTTTATGAAGCTTTTGCAACCATTCATATTGATAATAATAAATTAGAAGAATGGCAGAAAAAATTAATGTATTCCTTTTTTGCTTCAGAGCAAAGTATTGATGAACTCGAGCTAAAAAAGAAAATAGACGAAGCTAAAAACTTACTTAATACTATTCATATTACAATAAAAGATCTTAAAAAACCTGTAATTTCAATTCTAATCAAACGGATAAATATGATTTTGCTTCGCTTGCATTACGTCTATCCGATGAAGATAAAAAAGATATTGACTCTATTCTAGATCCACTTTGTTTTGTAACTGATAATGACTCAAAATTAACCCTTAACTGGAGGTAATTAGTTCACTCTTAAATTAGATACTGTAAGATGCTCTTCACATAAGAGGGGCGATATGTTGACCATAATTATATTGTTGATAAGAAATTAATCGCTCATATTTTTTCTTGTCGAATTGATTGAAAAATGAATGAGGAGGGCGGATGATTGGATCATTTTGTGCATTGACAAAAGAAATAAGCGGTTTGGTTATTTGATTTCCTAATTCCTTTTCTGCTCTAGCTAATAGTTCATTGGCTTCCGCGATAGAGTTAATATCACTACAGCTCGCATTCAATAAACTCCAGATTGTGAGTTCTATCATTTTATCTATTTGCTCAGAAGAAATAAAAGGCGCTAAAATAAGAGCGCACATTAACCCAGCCAGAGTACCGATTAATGCACCAATTAGAGCGAGGCATCCACCTAGGATACTGCCAAGCATAGTAAGTAGAGTATGATTAATGTTAGCAATCCAGCCGGCAATAAGTACGCCGAGTAATGAGCTCAGAATACCTGCACACAGTGTGATGCTAGTAGTAAAATAGATCCAATTTTTTTGTTGTGACGGTGCATATCGCGATATCAGCTGTTTTAGTTCACGTAAGGCGATGTCAGAAATGACGCCTGAAAAATTAGCAAAACTGCGATCCAACTCAATACGAACAAAATAACCTTCTTCATACAAACGTTTGGCTACTGCTAAAGCAATACCTCCACCTAATGATTTTCCATGAAGAATAATTTTTTCTATTGGAATTTTCTTTGTTTCTATTAAATATTTAACTTGTTGATAGCCTGCTTCAATCAAATCAGAAATAGAGCTCCAGTCCCCTGGGTTTTCACCTACTCCAGGATAATTCCAAAATACAAAAATACGATTTTTAGAACTGAATGAAGGATGACCAGTTATATTATAACAGCGGTATATAAATGAATAGGGACTTATTGCATCTTGGTTTGCGCCTGGAAAATAAATCTCATATTCAGCATCGAATGAATCTTGTTTTGGTTTAATATAAAAAGTGTTTAGATTGTTCTGGTATTCCATATGACAGGTATAATCTTCAGATAATTGATCTTGCTTTAATCGAACATTGTCATATTGAGAATCATTAAATTCATTCAAGAGCTGTATTTGGTTTCGGTGAGATAAAGAATCAAAATCAATTATTCCTTCCTGGTTGAGTGTTTTGTATTTAGGAACAACAGACGCATTCTTTGACAACAGAATAGAAGTAAAGGATGAAAGATAGCTTGGTGAGGTTTTAAAAAATGTATTCGAATTTTTATGAGAAGTCATTTTTGAGCTACTTCTAAGCTTAAACAAATTCCATGTAGAAATTTTAAAAAATAAAATTGAACCGAAATATTATTATCGGTTCGACTATTTTACGCTTAAAGCCAAGAAAATAAAAATTAGGCAGACATCGCTTTAACGCGAGCTACTAAACGACTTTTAATGCGATTGGCTTTATTTTTGTGAATTAAACCTTTACTAGCTGCTTTATCAATAACAGGTTGGGCTTTAGCATAAGCAGTACGAGCAATTTCAGCATCGCCAGCTTCAACGGCTTTAAGCACATTTTTAATGTAGGTACGGAACATAGAACGCGCACTTGCATTATGTTGACGTAATTTTACGTTTTGGCGAGCGCGTTTGATCGCTGACTTAATATTTGCCACTTAAAATCTCCATTGATTTTATACTTCGCATGAAGTACAGATATACAAAAGATAGCGATCATGCACAATGAGTTAGAATTTGTCAATATCATTCTAGGGGCTAACTTAAGAATTTTAGGATAAAAGTCGTATGTTATACTAAAAATTACCTCTTGAAACATTTTGGGTATAGAGCATCTTCGGTATATCATAAGAGAAATTTTATTTTTATATAGTTACGAAATGAATGCGACAGATACTATGGTTCCTAAACGGCAAAGCTTACTTCGATCCACTTCTTTAGTGTCTATAATGACGTTTATATCCCGTATGGTTGGTTTTATACGGGATATGGTGCTTGCTAATTTTTTTGGTGCTCAAGCGGGAATGGATGCTTTTTTCGTAGCATTTAGAATTCCTAATTTTATGCGCCGACTTTTTGCTGAAGGAGCTTTTTCCCAAGCTTTTGTACCAGTATTAGCCGAATATCAAAAAACACGTTCTTCTGAAGATGTACGAAGTTTTATTGCTCGTATTTCTGGTCATTTAAGTTCAGTTTTATCTCTAGTAACTCTTATTGGAATTATTGCTGCCCCATTAATTATTTTTTTATTTGCTCCAGGATTTAGCCAAAGCGGTGAACGAGCAGAATTGGCAACTCAAATGTTACGTATTACCTTTCCTTTCTTAATGCTTGTTTCGTTAACAGCCATGTCAGGAGCAGTTTTAAATACCTATGGTTATTTTGGTGTGCCTGCGTTTACACCTGTTTTGCTTAATATTTGTATGATTGTAGCGGCACTTTATATATGTCCTTATTTGCCCACGCCGGTTGTCGGTTTGGCGTGGGGAGTCTTAATTGCTGGTGTTGTTCAATTTTTATTTCAATTGCCTTTTTTGCATCAGCGCCGTTTGCTAGTGAAGCCTCAGCTTGCTCATAATGATCCAGGAGTTCGTAAAGTATTAAAATTAATGCTTCCTGCTTTATTTGGTGTTTCTATTGCACAGTTAAATTTAATGGTAGATAGTATTTTTGCCTCTTTTTTAAAAGTAGGGAGTGTGTCTTGGCTTTATTATACTGATCGTTTAGCAGATTTTCCGTTGGGGGTTTTTGGTGTTGCCATTGCAACTGTGATTTTACCGCATTTATCGCGTAGGCATGCAGAACAAAGCGTAGAGCATTATTCTCGAGCATTGGACTGGGGTTTAAGATCTATCTTATTAATTGGTATACCTTCTGCCATTGGCTTGTCTTTATTTTCTATGCCTTTGATTGCCAGTTGTTTTGCTTATGGTAAGTTTAATGTGATCGATATTGTTCAGACTCAAAAAAGCCTAATTACATTAGGTTTAGGCGTTCCTGCCTTTATGATGGTTAAGGTATTGGCTTCTGGTTTTTATGCTCAGCAAGATATCAGCACCCCTGTAAAAATTGGTGTATGGTCTATGATTATAAATACTATATTGTGCGCTATTTTTATAAGTTTTTTTGCTCATGCAGGCTTAACTTTAGCTTCTGCTTTAGCTGGTTATGTAAATTGTGGCTGTTTGTTATTCTTATTAATAAAACGAGGTGTATTTAAACCCTCACCAGGATGGTTTAAGTACAGCATGCAATTGATTATTGCCAATTTGGTCATTGCAGTTTATTTATATTATATGCTGGGAACCATTGACTATTGGTTAAGCTTTTCAGCGATTTTACGACTTTCGATAATAATCATGCATGTAGTTGTGGTCTCTGTTATTTATTTGTTGGTTTTAGGCTTATTAGGACTACGATTTAAGCATTTTCGTGGTCAAGTTTAGAGATAAGGAGAGGGATATGTTTGTAACATTTTCGTCAGAGGCTTATGAAAACATTACTTATTTTCATAGTATTGCAAAACAACTTATTATATTAATGGAGCACAGTGGAGCTATTCCTGGTGCAATCAAGGCAGCCGATTTACCTCTGGCTTTAAATAATTTAAAACATGGTTTGCCACATCAAGCAAGTCTTTCAACTGCTTATGAGGACGACGAGTCAGAAATAAGTTTGGCAAAACGAGCAGTACCTTTAATTCATTTATTAGAAGCTTCTATCAAAAAAAATTGTGATGTAGTTTGGAATGAAGATAAAGGTTCAGGATATAATTAATTCACAAATTTTTTTGTAGCCTTGATGCTGCGAGGCAGAATCAAGGTTTTAAGTGAGTTTTGCTTTTATTTTATATTGGGTGGGTAAATAATTTACCCCCTTGGGTTCGGTACATTTTATAATGAAGGCGGCTTTGTTCTTTTGCTTCATTATTAGAAGGCACTAACTCAATAATTCGCTTAAACTTTATATAAAATGGGGGAACTTCTTTATTTAAGTTTAACAAAATATCATTAAAACCTCTTGGTTCTGAGCTATAACCAATATGAATTGGCGGCGGCGGTTCTGGGCCTTCGCCTTCTAAATTATGAGGGATAAATGAATCTTCTTTATATGTCCAGAGTAACTCATCTAAAAATTCAGCATCCTGCTGGTTATCACAATAAACAAAGACGCGATGGCCTCTTGAATACGCTTTTTCGAGTAAGCGACAAGCGACCAGCCAATGAGCGTTTGGCTGATCATCACTTAATAAATAAAAATCAATTCTCATAAGCAACATGACGTATTAATTGAGTGAGCAGTGGAACAGGGCGTCCAGTTGCATTACGTTTTTTACCAGAAACCCAGGCAGTTCCTGCGATATCTAGGTGAGCCCAACGGTATTTTTCTGTAAAACGAGATAAAAAGCAAGCGGCAGTGATGCTTCCAGCACTACGATCAAAATTGGCGTTAATCATATCTGCTAGAGGACTATCAAGAGCTTCTTGATAGGCTTCATCTAAAGGCATGCGCCAGATTTTATCTTGGCTTTCTTTCGCTGCTGTTTCTAATAATTGAGCCAGCTCTTCGTCTTTAGTCATATAACCTGAGGATACACTTCCTAATGCAACAATAATAGCTCCGGTTAATGTAGCTATATCAATTACGAACGCAGGATTATAACGTTCAGCATAGGTTAGGGTATCCGCTAAAACAAGACGCCCTTCGGCATCAGTATTAAGAATTTCAACGGTTTGACCCGACATGCTGGTAATAATATCGCCTGGTTTAACGGCATTTCCAGCCACTAAATTTTCTGCACTAGCAATTAGACCTATAATATTTACAGGCAACTTTAATAAAGCACAGGCTTTTATTGTACCTAAAACACTTGCAGCGCCTGCCATATCATATTTCATTTCATCCATCGCATTCGCTGGTTTTATAGATAAGCCACCTGAATCAAATGTAATCCCTTTACCTACTAAAATAATAGGTTGGGCGTCTTTTAGTCCGCCTTTATAATGAATATCGATGAGACGCGGTGGTTGTTCGCTTCCTTGAGCTACTGCAAGAAAAATTCCCATCCCCATTTCATGTAATTCTTCTGGCCCCATGACTTTACAACTTAACTCATCAAATTGACTTGCTAATTGTAAAGCTTGTTCACCAAGATAAGTCGGGGTGCAAATATTAGCAGGCATATTCGCGAGATGACGTGTGTATTCGACCCCAGCCACAATCGCTTTGGCAGTGTGTAATACTTTCTCTGTAGCGTTAGGAAGGTAAAAATCAATACCACTTAATTTATGTGCTTTTGCATTTTTTTTCTTAAAATCGAGCATTTGATAACGTAGATTATCAATTTGGACAATCATTTGCTCCAATTGCCATTCTGGTGTTTGTTGTGTAATTTGTGGTAAACAGAGTGTTGCTGTATTAAATCGCTGTCGAATAAGTGCATCAGTGATGTCGGCAACGCGTTTTTGTAAAGCAATAGCAGTAAACTCTTCTTTTTTCCCGCATTGAACAATCAGTAAACTATGGCCATCAATATCAATTTGCCAAGCCATATCGCCAACATCGGTAATTCTTCTTGTCAATTTACTAATAATGTTTTGATATTCTTTATCTATTGCTTGAGCAAAATCAGGTAAATCGCTATCTAAATGTAGCCCTAATACTAGGCATTCATTTGAAGTTAATGAAGGTTTTTGCGTAAGTCCATAATGCATAGTTGATTCCCAGAGTCTTAAAAAGGCTAGTGTACCTAAAGTAAGGATTTATTGACAGGACTCGGCTTGGAGTTTTATAGGTATTTTATGGTATTCTAAAAACTAATTGTGTTAGCTACTTTAGAAGAAGCGTTAGCTTATGCTGTATCATTTCTTCCAAAATAAGGATACTGAGTGATTATTTTTCGTTACTTAGCAAAAGAGGTATTTCTTACTTTAATTGCCTTAACTGGTATTTTAATGCTTATTTTTTTAAGCAATCAATTTGTACAGTATTTAAATAGAGCGGCTGCAGGAAGTATTCCTGGCATGATTATTATGAAATTAATGATGTTAGAAATGCCAAATTTAATGGGGCTTTTATTACCTTTGGGCTTATATATGGCCATTTTGCTGGCTTATGGACGATTATATGCAGAAAATGAAATGACCATTTTAGGTGCCTCTGGATATAGCCCCTATAAATTATTAAATCATAGCCTTAGTATGGCAACAGTAGTGGCTTTAGTTGTTGCGGTAGTGATGCTCTGGGCTAGTCCTTATATTGCAATAGAGCGCGCTAAATTATTACGATCTACAGGAATAAAAACGTTGATACAAACTATTATGCCTGGGCGTTTTCATGCGATTAATTGGGGACAACAGGTATTCTATGTTCAATCGATGAATCGAGATCATAGTAAAGCCGAACAAGTATTTTTAGCAAAAAAATCGTTGGCAGCTAACAATAAAACTCAATGGGATATCCTTTGGGCCGATAAAGCGTATTCTGAACAAGATGCTAAAATGAATGAAGAATATATTGTTTTAGAAAAAGGCAATGAATATCAAGGTATACCAGGACAAGCAAGCTATCAGGTTGCTGAATTTGCAAAGTATAAGGCGCGCATTCCTCATCCTATTGTAAAGTTTAACGAGGATATACGGACTGCTAAAACAAAAACTTTATGGCCTTTAAATAACCCTGATCCAGCAAAAGCTGCAGAACTACAATGGCGTATTTCTATTCCTTTAATGGTTTTTACTTTGACTTTAGTTGCAGTACCTTTAAGTCGAGTTAATGCGAGATCAGGAAAATTTTCTAAATTACTTCCCGCCGTGGTTATTTATATTCTTTATGCTAATTGCATGTTTTTAGCACGCAATGCGATCACCTCAGGAAAAATTCCTTTATGGATAGGGATGTGGTGGATTCATATTTTGGTGGCTTTTCTCGGTTTATTTTTTATTTGGCGTAATAAAGTGACTTTAGGATAAGCATGAGAATTTTAGATCGTTACATAGCCAAAACTGTTTTATTAGCCATTGCTCTCGTCACTTTAATGTTAATTGGTTTGCAAATGTTTATTCTTTTTGTAAATCAATTAGAAGATTTAGGCAAGCTTGATTATGGAATGTGGCAAGCAATGGTATTTGTTTTGCTACAAATGCCATACCAAGTCTATTTATTTTTTCCTATGGCCAGCTTGTTAGGTTCTTTAATTGGTTTAGGTGTGCTGGCTAATCATAGTGAATTAGTGGTGATGCGTGCAGCCGGCATGTCCATTGGTCAAATTACTGGTTCAGTATTAAAAGCCTCTTTATTGGTCATTCTTTTAGTTACCTCTATTGGCGAGCTTTTAGTTCCTAAAATGGCACAATTTGCTAATGATTATAAAACATCAGCGTTAACTGGTGGGCAAACTTTACGTACTGCACAAGGAGTGTGGATGCGTTATGGAAATGATTTTATTTCTATTGATAAAATTTTACCAGATAAGATTTTACAAAATGTATATCAGTTTCGTTTTGATAATTCACATCATTTAAAATTTGCGCGACAAATTGCAGAAGTTCGTTTTGAACATCAAACATGGGTTGCTCATAGAGTAAAGCAAACTGAATTTTTAGCAGATCGTACGATGGCGACAAAATTAAATTCCATGATTTGGGATGTGCCCATAAAGCCGCAAGTGTTAATGATTAGTAGCATAGAGCCTGATGAAATGACGTTACATGAACTAAATCGTTATTTGCGCGAACAAAAACGTACAAAGCAAAATGCTCATATCTATAAATTGGCATTTTATCAACGCATTATTCAACCGTTTACCACGATGGTCATGATGATGTTAGCTATTCCTTTTATTTTTGGGCCTTTGCGCTCTTCGACTATGGGATCAAAACTTTTAGTGGGTGCTACAGTTGGTTTTAGTTTTCATATAGTTAATCGTTTTTTTGGTCCTGTGAGTACGGTATTTCAATGGCCGGCAGAATTAGCTGCTTTAGGACCAACAGTTGTTTTTGCTTTATTTGGGCTGTATTTAATGAGAAGGGTGCGTTAAACCACTTGACCTGCGGCCCATCCAGAAGACCAAGCCCATTGAAAATTATATCCACCTAACCAGCCAGTGACATCTAAGGCTTCTCCTATAAAATAAAGTCCAGGAGTTTTTAGTGCTTCCATTGTTTTTGATGAGATGGCATTACAGTCTACCCCCCCCAGAGTAACCTCTGCGGTGCGATAGCCTTCTGTTCCACTAGGTTTAATAGACCAGTTTTGAAAAATTTGTGCAATTAAATCACTATTTTGATTGGAAAGATCGGCTAATTTTTTTTCAGCTAAAGGCGCTGGAATAAAAAGTTCTACCAATCGTTTAGGTAAATAAGTATATAAAAAAGAATTCACTTGTTTATGAGGATAAGCTAAACGCGCATTTTTTAATAAATCGTCTAAATCTAATTCTGGTAATAAATTAATTTCAATAAGTTCGCCTGGTTTCCAATACGATGATAATTGTAAAAGAGCAGGTCCACTTAATCCTCGATGAGTAAATAAACTGTGCTCACGAAAGGAAATTCTTTGATTTTTGACTAAAGAATCAACACTGATGCCTGATAAAGTTGAATAACGCTCTTTCTCTTTTATATCCAGAGTAAAAGGCACTAAACCTGCGCGTGTAGGCCAAACATCAATAGCAAATTGCTCAGCAATTTTATACGCAAAAGGGCTTGCACCCATAGTGGGGATAGATAAACCTCCCGTAGCAATTACCAATGAGTGAGAACTAAACTGTCCTTTGCTTGTTCTTAGTTTAAAAAGATTAGGCTCTATTTTTTCTATTTTTTGTACTTCAGTAAGTAATTGAATTTCTACTTTGGATTGTATGCACTCATTTAAAAGCATCTCTACAATATCTTTTGATTTATTATCACAAAATAATTGGCCTAAAGTTTTTTCATGAAAGGTAATTTTATGTTTTTGGACTAAATTGATAAAATCCCATTGAGTATATCGAGTTAAAGCAGAAATAAAAAAATGAGGGTTATTAGAGAGGTATTTTTCTGGCTCAATATAGTAATTAGTAAAGTTACAACGACCTCCTCCTGACATGAGGATTTTTTTACCTACTTTATTCGCATGATCTAATATTAGTACTTTTCTTTTACGTTTGCCCGCTTCGATTGCACACATTAGACCGGCAGCACCTGCGCCAATAATTATTACATCATAATTAAGCATAAGGATAAATAAAATAAGAAAATATAGCATTTTTTTTAGCGCATTTGAATTTTTAAATGATTTATATATTTTTTCAAATACAAATATGTTATATAGAATTTTTATAATGGAAAAATATAATGCAATCAGTAAATTTAATGAGACTTTTAGAGGACTTTATAGAAAAAGAGAATAATTTAAAAAAGCTAAATTCTTATATAAGAGAAGCTTATAATCTATTTAACCAGAAAACTCTTGATTCAGAATTTTTTATTTATTTAAACCATTTAAATAAATACTATCAAGAGCAATTTAAAGAATGTTCTACCAATAATCAAAGGCGGGCGCTAGTAGGAGAGTATGCACAACTTTTAGAACTAATGAAGAAAATCCAAGGAGGCTCTTCCACAGTTGAGGAAGCCTTAAAAAAGTTTAATAATATTACTAGAGCTAAAAAAATAAACACAGTAATTGAAAATATCTTTAAAATCTGTGAGATTCTTTGTTGGTTAGCAATCACCATATTTTTAGCGGGGATTGATATTGCTGCGGGTTCTTCTTTATTATCTAGTCATCCACTTTTAGGCGTTGTATTTATTGCGGCAATGAGTGCATATACCCTAGCAGCAGGCGCTCACTTAATTGATTTAATTAATTCGTTTAAATTTAAAAACTTTAAATCAATTGAGCAATATGAAAAATTAAGTCGCAATTTAGTATGTTCTTTTTTTTCGTCTAAAAAAGAAGAAAATTCAATAGATAATGCAGAAAATTGTTCTGAAAATTATGAATTATCATGTTATTTATAATAAATTATCTCAAGATAAACGCATCTAAACGCACATTATAAATCCAAAACATCAACGTTCTGCGCTTTATGCGCAGAATCTAGCTTTTATCTGACTTCATGGTCGTCTGCTGTGCATAAAGCACAGCACGTAGGTAACAGAGACGCTTTTAGTGCTCAAAATTTAGATGCGTTTAATCTGGGCACAAATCTGACTTTTCACCAAGAATTTAGCACGTCCCTTGAACGGTTACTTTTATAAGGCAATATATTACTCTCTTGCTTCATCTGGAATATCTCGATGGTTATGGTGATCTCTAAGACCAAGGAGTTTTTCTTTATGTTTCATTAGCTGGCGATTTAATTTATCAATTAGAGCATCTATAGCTGCATATAAATCTTCTGATTCAGAGCTTGCATGCAATTCTCCTTTAGATATATATATAGTGGCTTCTGCAATTTGCCTTAATTTTTCCACATCAAAGACCACATGGATAGCCGTGATATGATCAAAATGACGCTCCAGTTTTTGAAATTTTTCTTCAGTAAATGCTCTAATGGCAGGAGTAACATCCATTCGATGTCCAGTGATGTTGATTTGCATAAAACGCTCCTTTTATTTAATATTAACTATGAATTATTTTGCGCTCATTGGAAGGGGCTATACCCATTGCCTCTCTGTATTTTGCTATAGTACGACGTGCAACTTTTATTCCTTGTTGAGCAATTAAATCAGCTATCTTGCTATCGCTTAAGGGTTTTTTTCTATTTTCTGCAAGAATTAATTTTTTTATTACTGCTCGGATTGCAGTAGAGGAACATTCTCCACCACTATCAGTATTTACATGGCTAGAGAAGAAATACTTTAATTCAAATACACCTCGAGGTGTATGCATAAATTTTTGAGTAGTAACTCGGGAAATGGTTGATTCATGCATGTCTAAGGCTAATGCAATATCATTAAGCACTAAAGGTTTCATCGCTTCTTCACCAAACTCAAAAAATCCTTTTTGGTAGTCCACTATACAATTAGCTACTTTAAGTAGAGTTTCTTGGCGGCTTTGAATGCTTTTTAAGAACCAACGAGCTTCTTGTAAATTATTCTTTAAAAATTGATTATCAATACTATTATCTGCTCGCTGAATTAGCGCAGCATACTGATTGTTAATGCTTAGATGAGGGATAATTCCTTGATTTAATAAAGCTTTCCATTCATTATTTATTTTTTTTACAGTAATGTCAGGGATAATATATTCTGTAATGTCCTGATTAATTATATTACCAGGTTTAGGATGTAGTTTTTGGATAATTTGTAATAGTTCTTCAATAATCTGTTCATTTATTTGATGATTTTTCATCAATTGTTTGTAATTATGTTGCCCTAAAAGCTCCATGTCTTCAGAAATAATTTTTTTTAATAAAATAAGACGATCTGATTCTAATTCTAATTGATTCAATTGAATAAGCAAGGTTTCAGACAAGTTGGTACAAGCGCATCCTACTGGATCAAAGAGTTGAATTTTATGACGTACTGCTTCTACTTCCTCAAAATCTATTGATAAATTTTCACTATTTAAGCTGGCATGTAATTCTAAGGGTGGAATAGTAAGGAAGCCATCTTCGTTAATAGCATCTATAATGGTGGTTGCTATCACTCGATCAATGTCACTCATTGGTGATAGTTCAAGCTGCCAACGTAAATGATCTAATAGATTCATGGTAGTACAGTGAAGATTATCAAAATTATAATCACCTTCATTAAAGTGAGTATTTTTATTGTTTTGATAAAGTTGAGACCACTGAAAATCATTAAATTCATCAGCATCTTGATGAGAGCGATTGGTCTGGGGTTCTTCTTTTTCTTCAACAGGAGTCGCTTCAAGCATTGGGTTTGATTCAACTATAGATTGAATCTCTTGTTGCAGATCTACTGTAGACAACTGTAAAAGTCTTATAGCTTGTTGCAACTGAGGTGTAAGAGCTAAATGCTGACCAATATTTAGTTGCAATGATTGTTTCATGCAAATCCTTTTCTTTTTACTACTGATATCTATCAGTTTAAACGATCTACTAAGATTATCCAGTCTTTATACTCAAAACACATGAATTTTCGGCTTTTATGCTATTGCTTTTTCTGCTTAAGGCCCATTTAAAAACTCGCAATAGGATAGACTATTACTCGCTTTTAAATGGGCCTTAAGCAAAAAAATCAAGTTGCCTAAAATACCGAAAATTCATGTGTTTTGAGTATATAAAGGATAAATTCAGGGTTAATTATCTAATAGACTGATTCTATAAAATAAAAGGAGGCATTTTTATTTGATTGTTCATTTTTGAAATAATAAAAAGCCCTGTAATCAGGGCTTTTTATTATTTAACTTTTTTCTCTTTAAACAGCACGTGTTTACGTACGACAGGATCGTACATCATTAATTCCATCTTTTCAGGATGGTTACGTGGATTTTTAGTGGTGGTTTTATAGTATCCAGTTCCTGCTGTGGATTCCATTTTCACTTTAACTGTAACAGCTGCCATGGTTTATTGCCCCTGAGTTAAACTTTTTCGCCTTTAGCTCTAATTTTATCTAGAACTGCTTTAATACCTAATTTATCGATAATACGCATCCCTTTAGTGGTAAGTTTCAAAGTGACAAAGCGTTTCTCTTCTTCAACCCAGAACTTGTGATTCTGAATGTTGGGTAGAAAGCGTCTTCTCGTTTTATTATTAGCGTGCGACACTTTGTTTCCAGACATAGGTCGCTTGCCAGTTACCTGACATACTCTAGACATTATGTTACTCCAAAATAGGTTCTATATATTGTAGTTGTCTTTGTAAAATTCGGGGCCTTCGTTACAAACAAATGGCCGGATGTGAAATACAAGAGCGGTTTTATATCAAAAAAGCTCCAATATTGCAATATTTTTTTACTTTATCTTTAATCTTAATTGCAGGAATGCTTTTATTTAATGTAACAAATAAACTGCATTTAAGGAAGATTAATATTTAATCTGTAACTCAATGCATAGGCATTATGCAGAAAATAAGTAGAAATTTTAGTCAAAAATACGTATAATCGCCTTCTTTTATGAGTAGAGTATTTTAGATGCATCGCCAAATAAAAAGCTATGTTTTACGTGCTGGTCGTGTGAGCAATAGACAGCAGCAAGGCTTGGATCACTGGCTAAAAGATTATGAGCTTTTATTAAGTGATTCGCTATGGAATTATAATGAAATTTTTCAGCGAACCTCTGATGTTATTGTTGAAATTGGTTTTGGGATGGGTAGCTCTTTATTGGCTATGGCTAAAAATAATGCTCACTTAGACTATATTGGTATTGAAGTTCATCAAGCTGGAGTAGGGAGTTTAGTGGCTGATCTTCATGATTATCAATTAACTAATGTTCGAGTAGTTGCTCATGATGCTGTGGAAGTATTTCAGACTCAATTAGCAGATAATTCTTTGGCTGGGGTACAAATTTTTTTTCCTGATCCTTGGCACAAAAAACGTCATCACAAACGGCGTTTGGTTCAACCCGCGTTTATTCAGTTGTTAACTAAAAAAATCAAACAAGGTGGATTTATTCATTGCGCAACAGATTGGCAAGAGTATGCAGAGCATATGTTAGACGTGTTGAATAACGAAAAGAGTTTATTTAATCAACAAAAAGAAGGCGGATATGCGCCAAGACCAGACTCAAGACCCTTGACTAAATTTGAACAACGGGGCGAGCGTTTAGGTCATGGAGTGTGGGATTTAATATTTATTAAAAACTAACCTCATTGGTCACTACTCGCACGTCATCCTGAGTGAAACGAAAGATCTCCGAATGGTGCACTGTGCTTAAATTGCGGAGAGCTTTCGTTCCACTCAGGATAACGCAATTACCTTCTTTAAGATTATAACAACATTCAGATCATTCATTTGTTTGTTTTGAGATTTTATTAATTTCTTTGATCTTCAAATATTCATTGTGTATGATTGATATCCGGCAAAATAAACCATCGCTATTAATTGTTAAGGAATAAATTATGGATTTAAAAATTGAACTCAATAATGCTATAGAGCAAGGCCTTGAGAAATTTAAAGCGTATATACAAACGCAACTGGAAAAAAAACCGGACTTTTTAGAGCATTTTTTTTGGTCAGATGACGCGTCACAAATGACCGTATTAAATTATTTAATTCACTTATATCAAGAGTCTAAAGATGAAGAGCTTTATGCTAATCCACTTCTTCCTATGATTAGGCATGTTGTTTCTTTAATGAACGATAAGAATATTGGTACGCCCTTACATCAAGCAATAAACGAAGGCAAAGTACAATTGGCGGTGTACTTATTTGCTTTAACAGCTGAATTAGATTCAGAGTCAATGAATGATCCTTTAGAGATGGGTACAATAAAAAAATCTAAAAAACTATTATTTAATTTTGATCAGCGCGATGCAGAAGGGCGAACCTTATTATCCCTAGTATTAACGACTAAAAACGAAGAATTATTAAAAGAGCTTTTAAAGAGAAAGCCTAATGTTCATGTTCCTACAAAATTAGGTGATGCTAGAGTTTCTTTTCAACCCTTACATCAAGCGGTGATTCTCAATTATCCTCAAGCGATCCGCTTGTTTGCTCAAGAAAATATTCAATTAGCGAATCCTTGTGGCAGTGCTCAAGATACTCCCGTTTTATTAGCTGCTCACTTAAACAAAATAGATGCTTTAGAAGCTTTGCTAGAGCAACCAATAGAACAATTGGAATTAGAAGCAAAACGCCATATAAGTTCTGGAGGAAAAGAAATAAATTTAAGTGCAGTAGAACAACTTTGTATGCACCTTTCTGAAGGAAAAAATAAGGAAGACAGCTTACGTGGAATAGCTATGTTATTATGTCGTGGTGCTGAACCGCCAGAAAGCGATTCTATGCGTCAGTTATTAAATAATTATCGTAGTGGTTTATTAAAAGCCATCGATGCTTATTTAAAAGATAAACCAGAGCTAGTTGATCCTTTTGTAAGTCGTTGTCACTTGAGGGAATCCGCATTACATAACATAGTATATGCTCATCATTCTTGGGGTAATGCGATTCGACATTTATTTGGTAAACCAAGTGATGTTGCCTGGGTGGTAGAAAATCTTGTAGTTAGAAAATATACCGCGAGTAAAAATGAACAAGAAGTATTACCTACAGCAGTAGATGCCAATTTATTTTCTGAAAAAGATCCTATCAAATTATATGCTATGTTTGTTAAACGTTATACAGACACCTATAACAACCAAATTTTTACTAATAACTGGAGTAAAATGCGCTGGATGATCGCGGATGGTCAATGTGACTGGGAAACGGTGCAACGTTATGTAAAAACTAATCCTAATACTCGTTCTGCTCAAATATACAAGGAAATGTTTAAGGATCCTCCTAAAATTCAAGAAGACCTTCCTGCTGAGTCAACAACTAATGCCTTGGTAATGTAATTAGTAAGATCTGAAAATAAGGCTAATACGTCATTTTGAGTTAAGGATAAAATAAACAGAGCCGTAGGCTGGGCTGAAAAGCCCAGCACATTATTCTCAAAAATCCCCTAATAGAAAGTTTCTAACCCTTTTTAAAGTTATTCAATTACTTGCTTAAACTTCATATACCCCATAAAATCTTAGCTTTATTAAATTGCTAGGAGCAGGCATGGGGTGGAATGAACCGGAAAAAGGTAAAGATCCCTGGAAAGGTAAAGATCAACCTCCGGATTTAGATGAAGCATTTAAACGTATTCATGAACAATTTAAAAAACTATTTTGGGGGGGCGCAAGCAAGTCCAATAATACGAGTTCCAATAATGGACTTGGAATGTTGTTTGGTTTAATGATGGCAATTATCATTGCTATCTGGGCTTTATCTGGTATTTTTATTATTGATCCAGCTGAGCAAGCAGTCGTTCTTCGTTTTGGAAAATATGTTGAAACGGTAGGGCCAGGACCTCATTGGATTCCACGTATTATTTCTTCAAAAATAGTGATGAATGTTGAACGAGTGATGGATCATTCATATTCAGCTCAAATGCTTACGCGAGATGAAAATCTTGTTTCTGTGTCGGTGGCCGTACAATACCGAATTAGTGATTTGAAAGAATATTTGTTTAATGTAGCCAACCCCGAAGAAAGTCTTCAGCAAGCTACTTCGAGTGCATTAAGACAAGTGGTCGGTACTACAACTCTAGATCAAATTCTTACTGAAGGACGTGAAGTTTGGGGTAACAGTGTGCAAGATACACTGATTAAAACCTTGTCTTTATATAAAACAGGAATTGCTATAGTGAATGTTTCTCCTCAACCTGCCCGTGCTCCAGAAAGCGTGCAAGATGCTTTTGATGATGCAATTAAAGCTCAGGAAGATGAGAAACGCTTTAAAGAGCAAGCTTATGCTTATGCTGCAAAGGTAGTTCCCATTGCGGAAGGGAATGCAAGCCGTATAGAACAAGAGGCAACAGCGTTTTCTCAGCAAGTGGTTTTAAAAGCAAAAGGTGAAGTAGCGGAATTTCTTGCCTTACTTCCTCAGTATATAGCAGCTCCTAGAATACTATCTGAACGCATGTATTTAGATGCAATGCAGAATGTATTGAGTAAAAGCAGTAAAATTATTGTTGATTCAAAATCAAGCAACTTATTGTATTTACCCCTAGATAAATTAGTAAATTCTCAATCAAATTTTGTAAGAAATAATTTGTCAGGTAAAAAAAATGAAGCTGCCAATAACAATAATGATGAAAATCTATTATTAGCTGGTCGCGACCTCATTCGACCTACATATCAAGGAGATTAATTATGAGTTCAATTAAAACCATTATTAGTGTCCTAGTATTATTTTTTCTCGTTATCTTATTTACTTGCGTATTTACTGTAAGTGAGGGGCAACAAGGTATTCTTTTACGCCTAGGACGTTTAGTAAATGAGCAAGGAGCGGTGAAAGTATTAAATCCTGGTTTGCATTTCAAAACCCCTTTTATAGAAAATATTCGTATTTTTGATACGCGTATTCAAACTATGGATATCAAATCATCACGTATTGTAACCAAAGAGAAAAAAGACGTAATGGTTGATTATTATGTTAAATGGCAAATAACCAATTTAGCAGAGTATTTTAAATCAACAAGTGGTAATCAATTTAAAGCAGAAACTTTATTAGAGCAGCAGCTAAATACTTTATTAAGGGCACAAATTGGTAAACGAACTATTTCTGATGTGGTATCGGGTGGCCGAGATGATGTAATGGCCTTATTACGTGATGCTGCAAAAAAACAAGCAAGTATTTTAGGTATCAATGTAGTAGATGTGCGTATTAAGGGAATTGAGTTACCTGCTAATACAAGCAATGCCATATATCAGCGTATGCGTGCAGACATGCAAAAAATAGCTACTCGTCATCGTGCGGATGGCCATGCTGCAGCAGAAGAAATACAAGCTAAAGCAGATGCTGATGTCACTGTTTTGCTGGCTAAATCTCGAAGTAAAGCGCAAGAGATTCGCGCTATCGGTCAAGCTGAAGCCGCTACTATTTATACAAAAGCGTACAGTCAAAATCCAAGTTTCTTTGCTCTATACCGTAGTTTATTGGCTTATCAAGCAAGCTTTCATAGTAAAAAAGATATTTTAGTTTTAGATCAAAGTAGCGCTTTTTTTGATTATTTTAAGCAAGCAATACCAAAAAATGATGGTGTAGCCAGCAAAAAGTAATTATAATGTTCAATTTTGCTGAGTTTATTCTCAGCAGCCTTTTTGAGAAGAGTAAGAGTAATTAAATGGGTAAGAATGTTGTTATATTAGGTACGCAATGGGGCGATGAAGGTAAGGGAAAAATCGTTGATTTATTAACTCAAAAGGCCCAAGTCGTTGTTCGTTACCAAGGTGGACATAATGCGGGGCATACCTTAAAAATTAATGGGGTAAAAACGGTATTACGATTAATTCCTTCAGGTATGTTAAGGCCGCATGTTGTTTGTTATATTGCAAATGGTGTCGTTCTATCACCACAGGCTTTGCTTACTGAAATGCGTGAGCTTGAAACCAAAGGTATTCAAGTTCGAGATCGTCTACGTATTAGTTTAGCGTGTCCACTTATTCTTCCTTATCATGTTGCTTTAGATAAAGCACGTGAAGCACATATGGGGAATGCTGCCATTGGCACTACTGGCCGAGGCATTGGTCCTGCTTATGAAGATAAAATTGCACGTCGCGCTTTAAAAGTAGGTGATTTATTTCATTTTGACCGATTTAAGCAAAAATTAAGTGATCTTTTAGATTATCATAATTTTGTCTTAACCCAGTATTACAAGCAACCAGCTGTAGAATTACAGCCTATTTTAGATGATGCCTTAGTTTGGGCTAAAGAATTAGAGTCAATGGTTTCTGATGTATCTGCTTGTTTACATGAGCATAAAGAGAAGGGAGACAATATCTTATTTGAAGGTGCTCAAGGTGTGTACTTAGATATTGATCATGGCACTTACCCTTTTGTTACTTCTTCAAATACCTGTGTTGGTTCCGTAGTTAACGGAGCGGGGTTTGGGCCTAAATATTTAGATTACATTTTAGGAATTACAAAAGCCTATACAACGCGTGTTGGGGCGGGCCCCTTTCCCACAGAGCTTTTTGATGAAGTGGGTAAAAATATTGCTGATCGAGGCCAAGAGTTTGGTGCAGTCACGGGGCGACCAAGACGTTGTGGTTGGTTTGATGCCGTCTTATTAAAACATTCTATTGAGCTAAATAGCATCACTGGTCTTTGTATGACAAAGCTGGATGTATTAGATGGTATAGAAACTTTACGGATTGCTGTAGCTTATAAGGATAAGCGCGGTAATACAATAACTCGGCCGCCTCTAGCTGCAGTTGATTTTGAAGATTTAGTACCCATTTATGAAGAAATGCCTGGCTGGACTGAGAATACGGCAAATGTTACTGAAATGAAGCAATTACCAACAAATGCTTTGGCTTATTTAAAGCGTATTGAAGAGCTTTTAGGTATTCCTATTGATATGCTCTCAACTGGACCAGAACGAGACTCTACTATTATTCTTCAAGATCCTTTTTCTGAATAAATAACCAATAACAGATTCCACATTCCAAATTTACTGGAGTTGCCATTTCCACGAAAGGCGGGAATGGCATAGCGCGCGCCATGTCCGGCTTCCAATTAGCCTTAAGTTTTAGTTGACTATAAAGTCCGTTCATGCTGAGGAG
>CAMFHA010000056.1 GCA_945952115.1 uncultured Legionella sp.
GAATGTGCACCCTTAATAAACTCCAAAGAAGTTTATTAGGGGTGACCTATTACGTTAATTGCATCTATTTAACTACGCTACGCCACATGCTTATCTGTTGCATTTTGTGGCTCTTGCCATAAAGTAACAAAAAGAACCATAATCATAGGGCCAACAAATAAACCGAGTAATCCAAGGGTTTCTACTCCACCAAGAATACCAAATAAAACCGCTAAGAAAGGTAATTGAATAGCACCTCCTATCATGACAGGTTTTATAAAATGATCTGCCACAAACATGACTAAAGTACCCCAACTAAGAACAATAATTGCCCCTATCACTCCACCCATAGAAAGCAAAATAAGAGCAACTATTATAAAAACAATGGGAACAACAAAAGGAATCATTGCAGCAATAGCTGTGATAAATCCAATTAATGTAGGCGCAGGAAACTCAACTAATTCATAACAAACACCCATTAATACACCCACACCAATCCCAACAACTATAGTTCCATTGACTGTTGCCCTTAACGCTTGTGGTAATCGTCGAGAATAACGAAACCAGCGCTGGCCTAAACAGTACTCACCAACTTGTTGGATCTGATTAGCAAGCCTCTCTCCATCTCTATAAAAAAAGAATAGGGTTAATAAAGTAAACCCTACTTGAAAACCACGATGAGCAATATCAAATCCAACTTGTTTTATGTAGTAAGTAGCGGGAGTCAAAGTAATATGAATATTCGATAATACTTCTTTTAAATTTCCTGGCTTACCTAAATTATCATTCCAAAATTTGACTAGATCTGTACTTACCCAAGGTAATTTATAAAAAAAATCGGGAGCTGAACCACCATTTTTATTTAACTCTTGTAAAAAATTTACAAAAATTTGTGATTCTTTAATTAAAATACTAATCAACCAACTTAAAGGAAGAAGAAAGAGTAAAGTGATAATAGTAGTAAAAAGAAAAGCTGAAAGATTTTGTCGTTGTTGAAAATAAACACGCCATTTTTTATAAAGTGGATAAGTAGCAATTACTATAATTGCAGCCCATATGATTGAAGGAATGAATTTGTGAATAATAAATAAAGTAAGCCCAATAATTCCAATAGTTAAACCAATACTAATCAACTCTCGATGATTTTGATTCATTTAAAAATATTCCAAGCTAACAGTTGCATTATTAACCAAGCAGGTAATGCTGCTAATACATCATCGAGCATTATACCTAGGCCTCCATGTATTTTTTTATCCACCCAACGAATAGGTTGAGGTTTCCAAATATCAAAAATTCGAAATAAGATAAATCCTAGAAACATCCAAGACAAACCTCGAGGTGCTCCAAACATAGTGAGTAAATAACCCACTACTTCATCCCAAACAATGCCTTTATAGTCATGAGTACCTAAATCACGAGATACACGATCACTAACAAATACACCTATAATAAATGCTATTACAGTAATTAAAAGATAAACACTCCAGGGAGCATTAAAAATTAACAAATAGATAGGAATTGCAGCTAAAGTTCCCCAAGTGCCCGGCATAAAAGGCATTAAGCCCAAACCAAAGCCAAAAGCAATAAAATATACTGGATCTTGCCACACGCGTTGAGTGAGTTTTATTTGATTCATCTTTGTCGATCTATTTATTTTCTAAATTAATTTCTACTAAACGAACTTGTTTTGCCAAATTATTTAAAACACCATTTACATAACGATAACCATCTTGAGAACCAAATTCTTTAGTTAATGAAATAGCTTCGTCAAGGACTACTTTATAGGGAATCTCTGGACAATGTACTAACTCAAACGCGCCTAATCTCAACACCGTATGTTCTATAGGGTTCAATTCATTTATTTCTCTATCCAAATAAGGTAGCAATTGTTGCTCTAAGATTTGAACATGCTCAGGCACGCCATGCAGTAAACGACAAAAATAAGGACTGTCTACTTTATCCATATTGTTGATCATACGAAATTGAGCTTCAATTTCATGCAATTCACTTCCTGACATTAGCCATTGATATAAGCCTTGCAAAGCAAGTCTTCGTGCTTTTCTTTTACCACTTATTAAATTTTTTTCCACTCTAACCTCAATGAATTGCTCAGTAATCTAATTCTTTAAATCCCTAAGATTTCTTATCTATCCTCTTCATCCTCTTTCATTTCATCCAAAGCTTGTCTAAAGTCACTCACATCTTTAAATCGCTTATAAACAGAAGCAAAACGAACATAAGCCACATGATCAAGACCATATAACGCTTTCATTACCAATTCACCGACAAGCTGTGAATCAATCTCTCGTTCACCACGTCGTCGTATTTCTTGAGTAATAGCACTAATAGCCGCTTCTAAGCTATCTATACTCACAGGTCTTTTTTCTAAAGCCCTTAACATACCAGAACGTAAATTTTCAATATTAAACGCTTCACGCCGTCCATCACGTTTAATAATAAGTGGTAAAATAAGCTCAGCTGTTTCAAAAGAAGTAAAACGTTCATGGCATTCTAAACATTGTCTTCTTCTACGCACTTGAGTCCCATCCGCAACTAAACGTGAATCAATTACTTTAGTTTCTTCAGCATGACAAAATGGACAATACATAATTATCTATAAACCGGAAATTGACGACATAGATTGAGCACCTGATCTTTTACTCTATTAATTGTCGTGTCATCATTAATATTATCCAGCACCTCTGCAATCCAATGTGCTAGTAATTTCATTTCTTTTTCTTTAAATCCTCGAGTAGTTACCGCTGGAGTTCCCAAACGCAATCCACTCGTTATAAAAGGAGAACGCGGATCATTAGGGACTGAATTTTTATTAACGGTAATATTAGCCTTATCTAAAGCAGCGTCAGCATCTTTACCCGTAATTTCTTTATCTATTAAATTGACTAGCATTAAATGATTGTCCGTCCCTCCACAAACTATCTTGTACCCTCTTTCTTGTAAGGCTATGCTTAATGTTTTGGCATTATCCAATACTTGTTGTTGATATTCTTTAAACTCTGGTAACAATGCTTCAGCGAAAGCAACGGCTTTTGCTGCAATAACATGCATTAAAGGTCCGCCTTGGCTTCCAGGAAAAACTGCTGAATTTAATTTTTTTTCAATTTCTTCATTTGCTTTACAAAGAATTAAACCGCCACGAGGCCCTCGTAAAGTCTTATGCGTCGTAGTAGTCACGACATCAGCATAAGGAAGAGGCGAAGGATATAATCCCACAGCCACCAAACCTGCCACATGCGCAATATCAGCCATTAAATAAGCACCGACTTTATCAGCAATCGATCTAAATCGAGCCCAGTCTAAAATACGCGAATACGCAGAAAATCCTGCAATAATTAATTTGGGTTTATGCTCTAAAGTTAATTGTTCTAAAGCATCGTAATCAATTAATCCACTAGCAACATCAATTCCATAATCAATAGAGTGATATAATTTTCCTGAAAAATTAACTTTGGAACCATGAGTTAAATGTCCACCATGTGGTAAAGCCATACCTAAAAAAGTATCTCCAGGAGATAATAAAGCCATCATTGTTGCAGCATTAGCTTGAGAACCTGAATGCGGTTGAACATTAGCATAATCGGCACCAAAGAGTTGCTTTGCACGCTCAATTGCCAAGTTTTCAGCTACATCAACAAATTCACATCCGCCGTAATAGCGCTTACCTGGATAACCTTCGGCGTATTTATTAGTTAATATTGACCCTTGTGCTTGAAGCACACGCGGGCTAACATAATTTTCAGAAGCAATAAGCTCAATATGATCTTCTTGACGTTTTGATTCATTAGTTAACGCTTGAAATAGTTCTTTATCAAAATCTTCTATTGTATAACTGGCATCAAACATAATAACCTCATTCTTAATCTCTGGGCTTTACTACAATGTCATTACGTACACTTTTTACACCAGGAACACCAGATGCAATAGTCGCTGCACGTTGTTTAATGCGGACACTATCTACAAAGCCGCTTAATTGAACCACATCTTTAAATGTTTTTACGGTCACAGAAAAACCACTACTTCCTAAGCCATCTACTAAGCTTGCTTTCACTTTAGTAGTCGTAGCTGAACTATCAAGATATTCACCAGCACTTTCAGAGTTTGGAGAAGAGCTGCAGCCAAGAGTCAATAACAAAAAGAATCCTATTACTATTTTTAATACATCACGCATAGTAGCTCTCAAAAAGAAAAATTTTAGTATAGCATTTCCCACGTCTAAAACTTAGTGGGCAATACTATATACTCAAAACACATGAATTTTCGGCTTTTATGCTATTGCTTTTTCCGCTTTAAGCAAAAAAATCAAGTTGCCTAAAATACCGAAAATTCATGTGTTTTGAGTATAGATTACCATAGTTCGTAATAAATTCTCAAAAAAAAAGGAAAGAAGTATATACTTCTTTCCTTTAAAACAATTAACTAATGTTGATTATCGAGTAGTTACGTTAGCTTTTACTTGCTTATTCAAGTAAGGAACTACACGAATAGTGCTGTTTACATTTGTCCAACCAGAATAAACAGTATAATAAGGAGAGGTAATAGTTAAATACATGCCGCTATGACAGTAGAAATAGTAGAATAAGCTAATGTAATGAGGAGATTCATAACGATAAATATTAAAGTTTATAGTAGAACCATCATCAAAAGTACCGAACACATTTACATCAGTAAAGCTATCATTAATAATTTCGATTTGACAAAACCCAGGATAAGCTAAATTTTTAGAAATAGATTTTTTATCAGCAGCGTCTGCTTTTGGATGTAAATGACTGTTTGCTGCGAAAACATTTGTAAATAAGCTAAAACATAATACCACTAAAAACGACTTTAACTTCATTATTATCCCCTTGATTAAGATGGAAGCAATATAGTAACAAAATATTCAAATTAGTCAATAGGTCTTCTTTATCTCCATGAATTAAATAAAAAAATAGTTGAATGTGCAGTACTAATGCGGTCAAGGAGACTGTCAAACAAGAGCGATTATTTAAAATTTAAGCAGAGTAAATGCATCTAATAGGATAATAAAGTACCATTATGCCTGCGCTCCATGCTTTGTGAGCAAATCAAGATCCTAGCATTAATTAAGATCATATGGATCCTGTGCATAAATTTCAGGATATAATCAAATAATTACTATTTCTGTCAAAAATTAGATACGTTTACCGTGAAATTTAAGTTAACAGTTTGCAATTTTATTCTTTAAGGGTATATTGCCCACATATTTTATAAAGCTAGAGGAAGAGGCATGAAAAAACGAATGAGGATTATGGGAATAGCCTTATTGGTTGTTTTCGGTGGAATCATTGCATTTAACTCCATTAAAGCTTTTATGATTAAGCGTTTTTTTGCTAATTTTACCCCTCCTGCCGTCACTATTTCTTCAGCGATAGCCAAAAAAGTCAATTGGCAACCCACTCTTAATGCTATTGGTAATTTTGTTGCCATTAACGGAGTTGAGGTGAATTCAGAAGCTGCTGGCAATGTAGTCAAAATAAATTTCGAATCAGGTCAATATGTAGAAAAAGATGAACCTCTAATTGTTATCGATGATAGTGTAGATCAAGCTTTATTAAAATTTAATCAATCTGACTTAATTCTTAAAGAATTAGATTACAAAAGACAAACTGATCTCTTCAAACGAGGCGCTACCCCAAGCTCCAGTGTTGATGCAGCCAATGCCAATTTGCAACAAGCACAAGCCAAAGTGGAGCAAACCCAAGCACAAATTAAACAAAAACATATTGGTGCTCCCTTTGCTGGGCGTTTAGGCATAAGACAAGTTAACTTAGGCCAATATATTAGCCCAGGCCAAACCTCTATTGTAACCTTACAATCAATGGATCCTTTATATTTAGAATTTTATCTACCAGAACAACTCTACAAACAAATACATCCTAACCAGACCATCACTTTTTCTATTGAAGAATACCCTGACTATTTATTTGAAGGAAAACTTACGGCAATTAACTCAAAAATTGATTTAAATACTCATAATGTATTAATACATGCCACTCTTCCTAATTGTCCAGCACAAAGTATGACTAATCCTGGACAATCAAACCTAGTAAAAATACATAAAGAAATTAGAGGAAGCAAAACCATCATTACTTGCGATAATGAAGTAAATATAAAAAATAAAATTCAAAATTTTGTTTTTGTACCAGGAATGTTTGCTGCAATTGAATTAGAACAACCAGCTCAAAAAAACACCATTATTGTTCCATCCACAGCGATTTCATACAGTTTATATGGTAATTCTATCTACGTTATTGAAAAAGATAAAACCGGCAAAAAAAATCCAGATGGAAGTGACATATTAACCGTCAATCGAGTTTTTGTTGCAACTGGAGAGCAACAAGGAAATTACACCGTAGTGAAAAAAGGCATTAAAGAAGGACAATTAGTAGTAAGCACTGGTGATCTTAAATTACAAAATGGTACACCGGTCACGATTAATAATAATGTGCCTCTAAATGAAGTTCCAGATCCTGATAATCTAGGCCAGTAACTTCAATAAACAGGATAAGTTATGAACTTTACAGATTTATTTATAAAACGACCAGTGTTAGCCATTGTAGTCAGTATGTTGATCTTTCTTTTCGGTCTAAATTCAATAAATAAAATGCAGATTCGTCAATATCCAAGAATGGATAATACAGTAATCACTATTACCACTGCCTATCCCGGAGCTGATGCCAATCTTATTGCGGGCTTTATTACCACCCCACTTGAAAATGCAGTGGCAAGCGCCGAAGGAATTGATTATATGACTTCGTCAAGTGTCCAAGGCTTAAGCACAATTACCCTGACTATTAAATTAAATTTTGATCCTCAAATCGCTTTCACTGACGTAATGAGTAAAGTACAACAAACCCTTAATCAATTGCCTAAAGAATCACAACAACCCATTATTTTAAAGCAATCTGACTCATCAACCGCATTGATGTACATTAGCCTTGATAGTAAAGAGATGACGCCTCAACAAATTACTGATTACGCCACACGTGTAGTGCAACCTCAGTTACAAACAGTTAACGGTGTAGCCAAAGCAGATATTTTAGGCGGCGCAACCTACTCCATGAGAGCGTTTTTAAATCCGATTAAAATGGCTGCTTTAGGAGTTACACCCGCTGAAGTGTCTACCGTGCTTGCTAACAATAACTTTTTAACTGCAGCAGGTAATACTAAAGGTGAATATGTTGCCATCAGCATGACTGCTAAAACAGATTTAAATAATGTAGCTGAATTTAGTAAGCTTATCGTTAAAAGTGAAAAAGGCTCTATTATCCGTCTACGCGATATTGCTAAAGTAGAGCTTGGTTCGCAAAGTTATGAAAGCTCAGTAAGCTTTAATGGAAAAAAAGCTGTATTCATGTCCATTACCCCTACACCAACAGCTAACCCACTTACGGTGATAAGTGATGCACGTAAATTAATGCCCGATATTATAAAAGAATTTCCCCCTTCGTTAACAGGAACAATTGTTTATGATGCAACCGCTTTTATTCGTGCCTCAATAAATGAAGTAATCCATACAATAATGGAAGCCGGTATTATTGTAATCATTGTTATTTTCTTGTTTTTAGGCTCGATTCGCTCTGTATTCATTCCCGTAGTTACTATTCCTTTATCATTGATTGGCGTTTGCACTTTAATGTTGGCTTTAGGCTATAGTGTCAATCTGCTTACTTTACTTGCTTTTGTATTGGCTATTGGACTAGTAGTAGATGATGCCATTGTAGTAGTAGAAAATGTGCACCGTCATATTGAAGAAGGAAAAACTCCTTTTGAAGCCGCTTTAATTGGCGCACGAGAAATAGCCACGCCAGTCATTGCTATGACAATCACTTTAGCAGCAGTGTATGCTCCTATTGGTTTTATGGGGGGATTAACTGGTGCTCTGTTTAAAGAATTTGCATTTACTTTAGCCTGTGCGGTAATAATTTCTGGAGTTATTGCACTAACTCTATCGCCCATGATGTGTTCAAAAGTATTATCCAAAGAAGCAAGTAGCGGAAAATTCGTCCTTTTTCTTGATACATTATTCAATAAATTAAAAAATAAATATCAAAGCAAGTTGCATAGTTTACTAGAAACTCGTTCTATTATTCTTGTCTTAGCTGCAGTAGTCATTTTAATGCTTCCTTATCTTTATAGCACTACGGCATCAGAAACAGCACCAGAAGAAGATCAAGGTTTCTTTTTTGTGATGGCAACAGCACCTCAATACGCAACACTTAATTATATCGAAGCTTATACAAAGCCTTTTGATAAAATTTACACCAGCTTTCCTGAAACCGATAATTATTTTACTGTAAATAGTAGCCAACCCATTTCAGGTATGGTACTCAAACCTTGGAATCAACGCTCCAAAAATGAATTTGCATTAAAACAACCTTTACAAAATAAATTATCTCAAATAGCAGGTCTTAATGCCTTTGCAATTATCCCCCCTCCTCTTCCTGGAGGCGGTGGTGGAACTCCCATACAATTTGTCGTAAAAACTACCAATGACTTTCAAAGTTTATTTGATATCTCTAATAAATTGACAGAAAAAGCGAAAAAAAGCGGCCTTTTTATTTATATCGATAACACATTGAAATTTAACCAACCTCAGGTCGAATTCGCTATTAATCGAGCTAAAGCCTCTGAAATGGGACTCGACATGCGCGCCATTGGAAGTAGCTTAACCAGTGCGCTCTCTGGTAATTATATTAATTATTTTAATCTAGAAGGTCGAAGTTATCAGGTCATTCCTCAACTTGATAGAAAATATAGATTATCGCCTAAACAATTAGGACAAATTTATGTTAAAACAATAAATGGCACAATGGTTCCTCTTTCCACCGTTGTAAGCCCTATTGAAAAAACTCAACCTAATGCAGCAACTCATTTTCAACAATTAAATTCTGCTACATTACAAGCTATTATGATGCCTGGTAAAACATTGGGAGACGGCTTAAGCTTTTTACAAGAAGCAGCTAACGACACTTTACCCAAAGGATTTACCTATGATTATGGTGGACAATCACGACAATTCATGCAAGAAGGGAATGCTCTAGTTTTTGCTTTCTTATTTGCAATTGTCATTATCTTTTTAGTGCTTTCTGCCCAATATGAAAGCTTTCGCGACCCCTTAATTGTATTAATTAGCGTACCTATGTCTATTTGTGGTGCCCTAATTCCCTTAAATTTAGGACTTGCTAGTATCAATATTTATACCCAAGTGGGATTAATTACCTTAATAGGTTTAATAAGCAAACACGGTATTCTAATTGTTGATTTCGCCAATCATTTACAACGAGAAAAAAATCTGGATAAACGGGCTGCTGTTGAAGAAGCCGCCGGAATTCGCTTACGACCTATTCTTATGACTACAGCCGCAATGGTTTTTGGAGTCCTTCCTTTACTGATTGCAACTGGAGCTGGCGCAGTTAGTCGTTTCAATATTGGCTTAGTTATTGCTTCCGGCTTATTGATTGGTACCTGTTTCACTTTATTTGTTGTACCAACTCTTTATACTTATATTGCTGAAGATCACCGTCGAAAATCTCTTCATTAACGCGAGAGTGTGATACTATTCCTTCATTTTACAATACGGGCTAAACCATGGATAAAACCTATTCTCCAGAAGCAATTGAAGAGAGCATTTATAAAAATTGGGAAAGTCACCATTATTTTGCGCCACGCGGTGATGGTAAGCGCTTTTGTATCATGTTACCCCCTCCTAATGTAACTGGAAGTTTGCATATGGGCCATGGTTTTCAACACACTATTATGGATGCCTTAACCCGCTATCATCGCATGTTAGGTGATAAAACACTTTGGCAACCAGGAACTGATCATGCCGGTATTTCCACTCAATTAGTTGTAGAACGTCAATTAGAAACAAAAGATTTATATCGAAAAGATATGAAACGCGAACAATTCTTGGAGCATGTTTGGGCATGGAAAAATGAGTCAGGGAATACCATTACTCAACAAATGCGCCGCATTGGAGCCTCAGTAGATTGGACGCGCGAACGATTTACTATGGATGAAGGTCTATCAGCTGCTGTCCAAAAAGTATTTGTTCAACTCTATGATGAAGGATTAATTTATAGAGGCACCCGACTTGTCAATTGGGATCCTAAATTAGGCACAGCCGTTTCTGATTTAGAAGTAATTTCTGAAGAAGAAGAAGGTTCTTTATGGCATATTCGCTATCCTGTAGTTGATTCCAATGAATCCTTAATTGTAGCGACCACACGTCCAGAAACCTTATTAGGCGATACGGCAGTTGCTGTTCATCCTGAAGATGAACGATTTAAACATTTAATAGGAAAAATGGTTCATTTACCTCTTTGTAATAGAACTATTCCCATTATTGCTGATGAATACGTAGATAAAGAATTTGGCAGTGGTTGTGTCAAAATTACACCTGCGCATGATTTTAATGATCATGAAGTAGGAAAGCGACATCATTTACCCGCAATTAATATATTAACTAAAAAAGCAACCATCAGTAAAAATGCGCCTATTAAATACCAGGGAATGGATCGTTTTGTCGCTCGAGAACAAATTATTAATGATCTAAAAGAAGGCGATTTCTTAGTTAAAACAGACCCACATCGATTAAAAGTTCCTCGAGGAGAAAAGTCGAATGCCATTATTGAACCTTTATTAACCGACCAATGGTATGTAAAAACCAAACCTTTAGCTGAGCCTGCTATTGCTGCGGTAAAAAAAGGTGAAATACGTTTTATACCAGAAAGCTGGGATAAAACCTATTTTCAATGGATGGAAAACATCGAAGATTGGTGCATAAGCCGCCAACTTTGGTGGGGTCATCGAATTCCTGCTTGGTATGATAATCACGGCAATGTCTATGTCGGTTATAGTGAAAATGATGTTCGTTTTAAATACACTATCGATCCTGCACTACCTCTAAAACAAGATGAAGATGTATTGGATACCTGGTTTTCTTCGGCATTATGGCCCTTTTCCACCTTAGGATGGCCTGAACGAACACCTGAATTAGAACAATTTTATCCGACCTCCGTCTTAGTTACTGGTTTTGATATTATCTTTTTCTGGGTAGCCCGTATGATTATGATGGGCTTAAAATTTACTGGAAAAATACCTTTTAAAGATATTTTTATTACTGGCTTAATTCGCGATAGTGAAGGTCAGAAAATGTCTAAATCAAAAGGAAATGTGTTAGATCCCCTAGATATTATTGATGGAATAGGTCTTGATGAACTCGTTGCCAAAAGAACCTCCAATCTGATGTTAGGATCGGTGCGCGATAAAATTGCCAAAGCCACTCGTAAGGAATTTCCTGAAGGAATTAGTGCTTATGGGACAGATGCCTTGCGTTTTACTTATTGCTCTTTAGCCTCTACTGGACGTAATGTTCGCTTTGATATGGGGCGTGTTGAAGGCTATAGAAATTTCTGTAATAAATTATGGAATGCCACACGCTATGTTCTAATGAATACTGATGAAGAGCAAATCGATTTTGGTGATAGCGCATTACAATATAGCCCTGCAGATCTATGGATTTTATCTCGCTTACAGCACACGATTAGCAAAGCACATCATTATTTTGAAACCTACCGCTTTGATTTACTCGCTAATACTCTTTATGAATTTGTATGGTATGAATATTGTGATTGGTATTTAGAGCTTTCAAAACCTATTCTTCAAGATGAGCAAGTTCTTAGTGCGATGAAAAGAGGTACACAGCAAACTTTAATTCATGTTTTAAATCAAATTTTAAAATTATTACATCCTTTAATGCCGTTCATTACTGAAGAAATCTGGCAAAAAACCAGTAAACTCACTAATGAAAATGAAACAAGCATTATGTTAAGCACTTATCCTCAAGTAAATGAGAGCTTGATAAATGATACAATTGAAGAAGAACTTGAATGGCTAAAATCAGCCATTCAAGCAATTCGTACTATCCGCAGCGAAATGTCTATTTCTCCAGCAAAGCAAATTCCTCTTTATGTTCGTCATGCAACGCCTAAACTTAAAGAACGTATTAAACAATACCAGCAACTATTTAAGACTTTAAGCAAGATTACTGAAATTAACTATTTATCATCGGAAGAAAAAGCGCCAATTTCTGCCACTGCCGTATTAAATGAAATTGAATTACTCATTCCTATGGCTAATTTAATAGATAAAGAAGCCGAACTTATACGCTTAGACAAAGAAATTGCAAAATTAGATAAAGACATTAGCCTTGCAACAGGCAAACTAAATAATCCAAAATTTACTGATAAAGCACCTGCTGAGATTATTGCTAAAGAACAAGAAAAATTAACTCAAGCCAATCAATCCAGAGAAAAATTAATGGAGCATAAACAAAGGATTGAGGCTTTGTGATGGTTTTGTCATAAGAAAAAATAAGAAGGAACTATTTACCTACTAAGTTATTCCCGCGAAGTCGGGAATAACTTAGTAATCTTAACTTAGTGTCATTAGAGCAAGTCAATTATTTAATCAAGAAACTAGTGTATATAAATCAATGGATTACAAAAAATCACAAAACATATAAATTGATCAATATGTCTCATATGTTATAATTTTCTTTAAAATTTTTTGGGGAATTTACGTGATCAAGACAACTGATATAATGCCTAATATAATAACTGACGCACCTAATTCTATTGTTTCCGCACCTCTTGAAGTAACTAATGATACGTCAACTAATAACCAAACAAATAATGACCCTGATTTCGATCTTCCTTTTTGCTTTATGGTTCTTGATACAGCAAAGGCGATGAAAACCTCTTGTGATCCAGTGTCTGAATGTGTTGGCTGTATTATGGGTGTAGCCTGTTGCGTGGGAATGATTTGGGCAGAAACGAAAGAAAACTCAAAACCAGCAACCCGCGGTGATGTTATTTATGCCAAACAAGAGCGACGCAATCAAGCAGCCGCATTAGGTGGTGCTTTTGCAGTGGGTTACTGTCTTAGTGATGTACTTATCGATTCTACCGCAACTATTTTAGGTGGAGGTTTAGGGTTATTTAGAGCAACAGCAGCTACTTTAACTGGCGGAAGAAAAAGAAAAGATGATGTTCTTTGTTTTACAAGAGAAGAAATTGATGAAGTAAACTTATTTAGCTCATGCCAGTGCAGTAGTTAAGACGTTTAATTCTTGTTACAACTCATTTTATAAGTTAATGTAAAGGGATAAAAGGATAATAATAAGAGGATAGAAAATGGACAAGATTAATTCTTTATTTACCGCAACGGCCACCGTCACCGGGGGACGCAATGGTCATGCACAAAGCAATGATGGAACCATTAATGTAGATTTATCCCTACCCAAAGCAATGGGGGGATTAGAAAAACCTAACACGACCACCCCTGAACATTTATTTGCCGCAGGCTATGCAGCTTGTTTTGGTGGAGCTTTGGATTTTGTCGCAAAACAACATAAAAAAGATGCATCACAGGCGCACGTTACCTGCCATGTTTCAATTGGTCCACGTGAATTAGGTGGTTTTGGTTTAGCAGTCAAATTACAAATTAAAGACCAAAAATTGGCTCAATCTGACTTAGAAGCACTGGTCAAAGAAGCTCATGAAAAAATTTGCCCTTATTCTCATGCAACGCGAGGCAATGTGGATGTTCGCTTTGAAGTTCATGGCGCCTAATGTTAAAGGATTAATTGGTGTTTAATGCATTAACCAAAAGTTTTTGTAAACAACTTAAAATCAAGCGCCCTATCATTCAAGCGCCTATGGCAGGATCTATTGTAACCCCCGAGCTGGTTTATGAAGTGTCAAAAGCTGGTGGATTAGGATCACTGCCATTAGGTTATTTATCATTGAAGGATGCAAAAGAGTTAATTCAAAAAACAACGCAATTAACACCACATTATGCTGTTAATATTTTTATTCCAACACCAATCTCTCATCCCCCTGCTGTCAATAGGCAAAACATGCTTTCGCATATCAATCGATATAGACAGCAACTTCAATTAGAACCATTAAAAGATATTCCCATTAAAAAAGAAGCATCAGTTGATGAATTAATTGACTTAGTGATTAATTCATCTATTCCCATTCTTAGTTTTGTATTTGGCATTTTAGACGAACCAAACATCCATCGCCTTAAACAAAATAATATTTATCTCATTGGAACAGCAACCACCGTTACAGAAGGACTAGCATTGGAACAAGCAGGTTGCGATGCAGTGATTGCCCAAGGATATGAAGCAGGCGGCCATCGAGGCGGTTTTCTAAATGCTCAAGAAGATGATCTTATTGGAACTATGAGTTTAATTCCTTTAATGGTTGATGCGTTGAAGATTCCCATTATTGCAGCCGGTGGTATTATGGATGGTCGAGGTACTGCTGCATCCCTGATGCTTGGAGCAAGTGCTGTACAAATGGGCACAGCATTTCTCACCTGCAAAGAAAGTAATGCCTCTCAACTACATAAACAACTCCTTTTACAAAAATCAGCTGAAGATACTTATTTAACGAAGACTTTTACTGGCAAATCCGTTCGATGTTTAAAAAATCGCTTTGTAGCAGAAACAGAACATTTATTTAATTCAGAAGCCATTCTTCCATATCCCTTGCAACACCAATTAACTCAAGAGTTAAGAAGCGCTGCTAAAGCACAAGATAATTTTAACTACTCTGGTTTTTGGAGTGGTCAAGCAATTTCATTAGCGAGAGAACTTTCTGCGCACCAATTAATGGCTGTATTAGAAGAAGAAACACAAAGAGCATTAAACTTAAGATCCTAAACATTCAATTAGCTACTTATATACTCAAGTTTATTGATTAACTTACAAAGCTCACATCTAACTCACATTGCTTAATATTTCCTTAAGGGTAAAATGATTATAATGACCCTTTTTTATAGAAAATGTGCTATTATGAGTCAATACAAAGTCGATCAAACTATTGAAAAGATCAATAATTTTCCCGAAGTAATTTTAGAATCTGACAAAACCCTAAATTCACCTCCTAGGAACAATATTCATGAAGGACAAATTTCTTTAACACATGGTTTTGTTCCTTATCAACCAATTAGTGTTGAATTACCAGCTTACTATAAGCCCTGGGAAGATTTAGCTGCACAACTTCCTAGCTTTATAAGTGAAGGTTCAGAGCGTAAGTATATTAACTCATTACCTTTACTCAAAATTGATGAAGAACACTTACCTAATGAGCACTTATCTCGTGCTATTGCTCTTATTGGTAACTTTGCACATGCTTATTACTATAATCAACGTCTAGGCCAAACCCAAGAACAAGATCCTCTTCCTACTAGTATTCTTACGGCTTGGGAAGAATTAACTAAACGAGTGCAGAGAAAACTTCCTCCAGGAACTGAAGAAGGAATTCAAGCGGTTCGCATTCATTATGATACATTTTTAACTAATTGGTGTTTAAATAAACCATTACCTATAGATGGAATAAATAACTCACAAATTAATTTAAAAGATCTAACTCTTTTATCACCGATTTTTGGTAATACAGCTGAATATCATTTCAATATGACCTTCGTTATTATGGAATTAAGATTCGCTGTGGCATTAAAATACATGTCTGATGCTATAAATGCTGTGGCTAATAAAGATGATGCAGCATTGCTAGCAGCATTAAATAATATGACATTTACTGTTGAACTAGTCACAGAAGGTTTAGATTACATTAACCCTAACCCCCATAGCTCTCATCATGTTGATCCCTCTGAATGGACTAAGACTGTAGCTAAAATTGATGGTCGAATTCCAGGAGGAATTTCGGGATTATCAGGTAGCGCAATGCCTTTATTTCATGCTTTAGATACCTTTATAGAACGAAAAGATTACTCTTCTACTATGGGACAGGCAATGGTTTTAAAATATAAACATCAGCCTACTCATATACAAAATTATCTTGCTGCCTTACGCGTTGATTTAAATAAATTTTCTATTAGAAAATATATTGCTGGTTCTGAAAATCCTCTTTTAAAAAGCCAATATGATGAACTAATCCAAGCTTATTTAGGTGAAGAAGGTTTAATGGGAGTCCATGCATTAAAAGTATACGGTTACATGAAACTTAATTTCCGTAGTGGACGATTACTCACTAATGGTGGCCATGATGGTACCTCAACTATCGCTACTGAACCACAACGACATATTTATAATGATTTTGCCAAAGCAGATATAGAACGTTATGGCGATTATAAACCAAAACAAAACTATGCTACTAAAATTAGTATGAGTATGTTTTCTGATAAAGCCGCCAATATTCTTCTTGATATTAGCCATACAGCACTTAATTTCCAACCTGGAGATCATTGTGCTATAAGACCTAAAAACGCTGAAAAAATTATTTCAAATATAGTAAAGCATTACAATTTAGACATTAAAAAATCCGTTTCTTTAAATACAATATGGAAAGAATTCTTCCAAAAATTAGACTTAGAAGTAAATGAAATAGAACTAGGTATAATCCTACAATATGCTGACTTGAGCATTTACTCAGCGTCAAATACAGATTTTTTAGTAGATAAATTAAACCCTATTGCTCCTCGTTATTATTCTGTATCTCCAATGATTGATGCTCCTCAAAAAATCCGTTTATTAGTAGGAGTACATAGTAATTCATTGGGTGAACCAGTTGGTCTTGCTTCTACATATTTAATGAGTGCTGAGATAAAATATGCTATTGAGCGGGTTCCTGCTCGCCATTTTCATATTCCTAAGTCTAAAAATGTACCTATGATCGGATTTGCAGCAGGAACAGGTATATCTCCACTTATAGGAATGATTGATGCTAGGGCACAACAAGAAAATACAAAAAACTATCTATTTTATAGCACTCCTAATTTAGAAGCATTTTATTATAAGGATGAGTTATCCCAATTTGTTAAAGAAGGTAAACTTAATTTTTCCATAATTTTTTCTCGGGGAGAAGGCTATAATTCCGGAGATTTCACCAACTCAGGATTTGAGACCACCTCTAAATATTCTGGAAAACATGTAGATCAACTAATAAATGAACAAAACAAGTTACTTGCTGACCTTATTTTAAACCAAAATGCACAAATCTATGTATGTGGTGGACCTGGTTTTGCAGATACAGTACGAGCCAGTATCATTAGTGCAATAAGCACCAATAATAATATTAGTGATCCAAGTGCTTATGTAGATACAATGATTGCTGATTTTCGATTTAATAATGACGTATATGCTTCAGCAGATCCCGATCAAACTTATCCATCATTTTTTGATTCTGAAATAGCTACACATAATAAATTAGAGGACTGTTGGGGTATCATTAATGGTAGTGTTTATAATTTAACTCGCTTTGTTCATGAACATCCAGGCGGAGATAAAATTATTTTAGTGAATGCGGGACTCGATATGTCTTCTGATTATAACTATATTAAACATAACCAACGAGCCCAGATTGAAGGTTTATTAAGTAAATATAAAATTGGTGTTTTAGCTCTTCCTACATTGAACTCTCTTAATGCTATTCGTTTACACAAAGCGTGTAAACAATTTCTTGAAGGGATAACAGAGATGGAAAACACGCTTCGCAATAATACTCGATTCCCGCAAGGGCGGAAAGACGCTTATCTTTGGCGTGAGGTTTATGGTGTTTTTGTTGATGGTAGTTTAGCAAGTTATCGCAAAGAGGGTTCAAATAACGCTGGTTCTTTAAATTATGTTCTTGGGCCTGTACTTAAAGCTATTTTCACTGAAGCTAAATGCTCCTCTACTTTATTAGATGAGCAATATGAGCAATTAATGAAACAAGCTACTGCATGTGGAGAATATCTACGTCAATCAACTGTGGGCCCATTAAGTATTGAAGAATTAGATAAGAAGAAGCTTAGTTTTGACATGATTATGAATCAAACATATGAATTTTTAGCTAAGATAAAAAATCATTCTTTAGTAATGTTACAAGAAATGGAAAAAAATAACGACGAATATAGAGAAGATGTCATTGTTTCCCATTTGGAACAAATAGCTAACGAACTTACAAAATATTCTCTTTTACTCAATCATATTTTGATCCATTTACCAAAATTAGAAAAACATATTCCAAAATCTGGCATGAGCATGGGCGGATGTGTTTTTGCGCAACAACTCCAAAATGAGTCCAATACTAAATTAAATCATAACAATAAATCCACTCAGTCATATAGTAATGCAAAAGCCATTGGTCAATATGGATTGATGCCTCTACCGAAAGAAATGTCTCAAAGAGCTTCATTAACTAATTCCAATACAGAATCAATTTATGATTCCCTAGTAAATTTCATGAGCAAATTGAATCCGTGGAGTTAACTCGAGTGTAACTGCTCATCCCGTCATCCTGAGTCGCTTGCGACGAAGGATCTCCGAATGTTGCATTGTGCTTAATTTCAGGAGATCCTTCGTTCCACTCAGGATGACGGGATGAGCAGTTACACTCGAGTTTAATAATTCCTTAATAATTTGTTGATAAAATGCACATCTAGAGCATAAATTATGCTTAATTGGTTTGTGTTAACTAAAACAACTCAGAGAGGATTTATCTTATGAAGTTCTTCGACCAGCTTGGCTATTCCTTCCCTCAAATTACCGGCATGCGTTTTGAAGAAGTACCTGATATGCCTCACCTTAGAGGTTGGACCCCTTTAGGTATGTGGATTAGAGAAATGTACTGGGGAAGAGATGGTCTGCATCAAACTATGGCTGAAGTAACAAAACTTGCACTTCAACATGAGCGTGGTGTCGGTTATTTTTATGAAGGAGCAACGGCTTATGTTGTTTTAACCAAAGGTGAAGATATTAAACGCATAATGGACACTCCTTATGTCGGACGAGCTGATGTTCATCCCCATTTTAAAACCGGCATGGGAAATGCTATTTTTTTCACAGCTCCTAATACGCAGGGACAATTTGAGACGGGGCCTAGTCGAGGCGTTCGTAAACAATTATGGATATCGGAAGCAAGAGATCCTGAAAAACGAGCATCTTATGTTTCTAACATGGAAGCGCATGCCGATGCAAAAGTAGAATTACTCAAAGACCTTCATAAAAAAGACGATGCTGATCAAACCCCAGTAAAATTAGAAACACTTTTAACCCAACATGCTCTTGACGTGCTGGGTGACAATTTAATGGGAATTAAAAATCTTAAGTCCGTATTAGATCGTTGGCATCAACTATCTAAACCTCTATTCAGCACAACCACTAATGAACGCATACCTTTCTGGGATAAAATACAAGATATATATAATCATACAACTCCAGAAGAGTTAAATGCAGCACTTTCGGAGTTCGTCCAAAAAAGTCTTATCGATCAAATACCCAACGTACAAGAAGAAAAACAAAAGGCCGTTAAAGGAAATTTACTAAAAGCGATAATGGAGCAACACAAACGGGAAGCAACAGAGCTGGCAACTAAGCAAGCTCAAGACAATGTTAAAGCAATCTATGCTAGCAAACTAGAAAATGATGAAGATTACTTAATGAGCCCAGAGATTCAACTGGAAATTAACAAAGAACGTGATCGCATTCTAAAAGCCAATGAAGCAGTCACGCATGCAGGAATTTTGGCAGATGCAGGATTTCTTTTATTTAGTGGACATGATACAACTGCACAAACGCTTACAACTTTCGTTAAACTTCTTGCTGCTCATCCAGAGGTTGTAGCTAAACTTCGCAAGATCATCTTCAACAATTGCTATGATCCTCTGACAGGGACTCTCGATCTCTCTTTTGCTAAAATAAATGAAGATGGGCCTGGTGGTGGGGAAATGGGAATGAATACTACAAAATCAAGGCCTGATTCAATGTTCTATTTACATGCAGTAATGGATGAAGTGATGAGATTGTACCCAGCCTTTCCTTTTTTAGAAAGAGTAGTTACTAGAGATATCGAACTTCCTGATCCTAATGGAAAAGGACAAGTGATTAAGTTAAAAAAAGGTGATCGAATATTAATCGATACTCTCTCTTTGCAGCGAACTCCTGATCTTTACCGTACTCCAGCGCAGCCTGAAAATGATCCTGATAAATTAGAGGGAGATGAAAGAGATCTAAACAAATTTATTCCATACCGTGGAAATATGGACTACAGGTTTGGTTCTCTTCTTTTAGTTTTTGGATTAGGGCCAACAATGTGCCCAGGATTTTTATTTGCAATACAAGAAATGAAAATTCTGATGGCACGATTGGTTATGAATTTTGATTTTAATGTGGTAGGTGATAATTCATTCGACTATACTTTAAATGATTTCATACTTCAGTTTAAGAAGCCTACTTACGTCAATTTTGTGCCTCGCGATGTAGTTCAAGAACTTGCTCAAGAACGTGAGCAACAGCACCACAACCAATCTGTTAATGATGAGGTCAGTGAAGATGAAGAACAACGTTCATTTAGTATGAACTGATACTAGTAAGTCTTATCTACACTGTAGTTAACTCTGTGTTCGTTGTCTTCCTCTTTCGGATTGACTCCTCCAATTAGCCTTAAGTTTTTGTTGACTATAAAGTCCGTTCATGCTGAGGAGGCG
>CAMFHA010000057.1 GCA_945952115.1 uncultured Legionella sp.
TTAAACCTGTGCTTTTGAGTATTTGTCAACTAAAACTTAAGGCTAATTGGAAGGATTGACCGGAGGACGACGTAGACCGAGATCACAGTCTTAATTTAACAGCTATGAGCCCTATGACTCAAATAACTAATCTTTGATTTATTTTATTAGACTTCTTTCGAAACTCGCTGCAGAGAGCAAAGTGCGAGGAGACTCGGAGCGGAGAACCGGAGTGTACACGCAAGTACATGAGGATTCGAGCACCGAATCGACGAAGCAATTTGCCTCTGCAGTAGAGTTTCGAAAGAAGTCTATTTTTACACTCATCTAATTTCTATGAGTATTACAAAATACTTAAGTTATTCAATCAGATTAATACCTATTAAATGAAATAATTTTAACAAGATATATTAATTTTATATATTTTGTGTTAAAATTGCTCAAGCTGACAATTAGTAATGCGGAGTGTTGTATGCCAACTCAAAACCAATCTAAAATTCTAAATACGGAACAAGTATTACACGACTTACCTAATAATGACATGCATGAAGGTCAAATTTCATTAACACACGGATTCATTCCATACCACCCTCTTAAACAATCTTTACCTCCCGCATATCAAGCTTGGGATGAGATACAAAATGCGTTACCCAAATTACTTGCACAAGTAGCTGAGCGTAAAGCGATTAGCGAACTACCGTTTTTAGATGCTAGTGATGAGGAGCAACTTCCCAATGAATATTTATCTCGTGCGGCCTCTATTTTGGGTAATTTAGCTCATGCTTATTATTTCAATAACAGACTGGGGAGCACACAGGAGGAAGATCCTCTGCCATTAAATATTCGCACTCCCTGGGAACAAGTTAATAAGCGATTAGGTAGACAATTTGGACAGGAAGAAACTGAATTAAAAGCATTTCGTTCTTGTTATGACATTTTCTTATCAAATTTTAAATTTATTAATTCCAATAAACTAATTGATGGTGGCGAGAATAATTTAACTATTCAAGGAAAAGACCTGGATTTAATTAATTATGCAACAGGTACTCAAGCAGAGCGTGGAAATAATATTACTTTTATTTTAGCTGAACTTCGTTTTGCTGTTGCTCTAGGAGCTATGTTAAAAGCATTACGTGCTGCAGCAACTAACAATGATGACGAAATGATAGAGGCATTAAAAACTATTACACATGTTATCGAAAAAATAAGCGAAACATTAGATTATTTAATACCCAATCAACATAGCGAACATTATGTTGACCAAGTAGTATGGACTAAAACTGTTGCAACCTTTGATGGCCGTATTCCAGGAGGCCATTTAGGCTTATCAGGAAGCGAATTTCCCATGTTTCAAACCATGGATATCTTTTTTGAAAGACCTAGTTATGAAACTCCTTTTGGTAAAGCATTCGCTAAAAAATACGAGACTCAACCTCGAAATATTTCAAATTTTTTAGATGCATTGCGTATGGATATAAAAAATTACTCATTACAATCTTATGCTGAAAATTCTAAGAATATACAAGTAACAATGCATTATCAGGCGATGGTAGATACTTTTTGGAATTTTATGTCTTTACATCGCTCTAAAGCTTTTGGTTATATGCAAATTAACTTTTTAAATGGCAGACCAGTAACAAATGGTGGTAATTCAGGCGAAAAAAATATATATCAACAATTAAAATTAGCCGATGAAGAACGTGCTAGTAATTATCATCATCTTCCTTATTATGCAACAAAAGTTTCTGAACGTTTATTGGGCACTAATGCAAGTGAATTTATTTTAAATCCAACCGACACAGGATTTAATTTTAATCCAGGTGATCGTTGTATGGTTATCCCAGAAAACTCTTCACAGCAAATTGATTTTTTATTAAAAAAACACAAGCTAGATCAACAAATGCTTGTGTCTTTAAATGAGCGATGGAAATCATATCTTAAAGAAAACCTTGGTGTAATTGTTGATGAATTAACTTTAAGTGATTTTTTAAAATATACCGCATTAGATGAAATCAATGAGGAATATCTATCTTCTCAAATTAACAGTGACTTATTTTATCCTATTCGCCCTCGTCAATATTCCCAAGCCCCTATGGAGAATGGAATGATTCGTCTTACTGTTGGTCATCATTCTTATGAGCAAGATGGTCATACAGTCCAAGGTATTGCATCAGGTTATTTGAAAGACAAAGCTATTAATGATAGGGTCATGATCAAAAAAGTAAATGCACGTAATTTTCATTTGCCTGATGATAAAGAAACGCCCATCCTTGTGTTTGCTGCTGGAACAGGAATTGCTCCTTTTATCGGATTTAAAAAGAGATGGGAAGAAACAGCTAATGCTCAAAAAAATTGGCTTTTTTATAGCGTACGCGATCAAGATTCCTATTTTTATAGTGACGAATTGCAAGAAGCAAACGATAAAGATCAATTGAATTTATTAGTTGCTTTTACACGAAGCAAAGATCCAAATCAAAAATCAAAACGTGTTAATGACTTAATCAATGAGCAGGCAGAAGCCATTGCTTCAATGATTACTGAACAAGGAGCTCATATTTTTGTCTGTGGTAGTAGTGGTTTTGCTGATACTGTAATGGAGTCAATAATTAAGGCTCTAAAAAATTCCGAGCTAAAAAATGCAGAACGTTATGTTGATACCATGGTGGCAGATCACCGCTATAAAATTGATCTCTTTACTCAACACCGTGATGAAGAGTATCCTGAATTCTACCCTTCTGAGATTGCACGCCATAACAAACCAGATGATTGCTGGGGTATTATCAATAAAACCAATCAAGCAGGCAAAGTTATTGCACGAAATGTTTACGATTGGAATAAATCAAAATTTAAAGATAGCCATCCAGGAGGACAAAAAATTCTGTTAGTGAACGCAGGTACAGATGGAACATCAGAATATAATAATATTGGCCATCAACACGATCAACAAATTGAAGCCATGTTGATGAATTGTAAAATTGGCGTAATTGCTATTCCTGAGTTTGAAACTGAAGAAGAAAAGACTATTTATAATACAACATTATCCTGTCTGGAACTATTAACCAAAATAGAAAATAATCTATGGATATCTAATGAACTCTTTTTAAGTGACCCTGCACCCTATTTATGGCGCAATACTTTAATTGGATTTTTGGGAAGAGACTCTGATGGTTCATTGCAAGCAGCGTTAAAACTGTTTGAGAATTTATCTCAATTGGCTAATAGACCTAAACAAGATTTAAACCCATTTTATGAACAACTCAGTCAACTTGCAGTGTTCATTTTTGAAAAAACACAAACTCCGGAGCAACCTAACGAAATTCAACAATTACGTTGCATTTATGAAGCTATTACGGCTAGAAATACTGAATTTGTTAAAAACATGAAAGAGATTATGTGCGATATTGCTCAGAGTTATGAAACAAAAACACATAATACTCAAAGTTTAGAACAAGCTTTACAAAAAGCAGATAAACTAATTAAGGGTCATATGGCTATAACTGAACATTTTTGTAAACCAATTGGTAATAATTCTAAGGCTGGTAAAAAACAACTTTCTTTCTTTGAAAGTGCAGCAGTTTGTCCGTTTATCAGTTCTAGAAATAAAGGGGTTATATCAAAACCGCAAGAGAAATCTGACTCAAATCCTGCACCTCAAGCTCCAATTAATAATAGCTGGTGTTCTTTGTTTGCAAAGGCGGCACCGATTGTTACCGTAGCGGCCGGTGTTGCTATAGCAGTGATGCAATTCTCAAACAGATAAAATTGCTCCAATTTTTTGATTATCTTATGCCTACGCAAGTAGGCAATTATTTTCCTATTTAACCTACTAGTTTAGACAAAAACTATATTTCTAGCTACAGTATAATTTCACTTCATTTGAATGAGATTACTATGGCACTGAAAATAAAAGCACATCCTAGTAAATTTATATCCAATCAGAATGTAGCCGTCATCAATAATGCCGTATATGTTGCGATGAATGAAGTAATCTTTGATGACACGAAAACAAGTAAACTATTTAGTACCGATGCGCTAGCAACCTGTATTGCTATTGCTTTTTGTAGCAAAGAACCCGGATTCACTACAGCATTTACTCATATGTCCAGTGCTAAGACAGTTCATGATGATCTTCGTAAAGAAATTATTCTTAATCAAATGCTAAAATTTGTATTGCATTCATTATCTAATTCAAAAATACAACTAATCATTTCACCCTCAACTATACCAGAACCTTATTTAATTCATTTTATTCTCGATTGGGCTAATAAAAAAGGGCTTCAAGTTCAGCTTTTAAAAGGCGGAGATTCTGCTATTTTCAATATTGATATCAAAGGTAATCCTTTAATGATCTCTACATCATTAACCTTTAATAATCAATGTTCTGGACATGGCGTAGTTTTTGATACATCCAATGCTTCTTTAGCAACAAGCTACTTGGAAAAAAGTGCTCACTCTTCTCTTTTTAAAACAGGAGTAAAACAAGAGACTTTGCAAATGGAGCACCCTAATTCAAAAACAATATTAGCCTATTAAACTAAAGAGTCTTTAAGACTTCTTCGGAACCCACTATTGGCTACCAATAGCAATTTCCGAAGAAATCTATTTAAGGACAAATACCTGAAGCAGGGGTTAAAGCCAAGTATTTTTTCAAATAATTCACTTTATTACAGTCGATAGTTCTCCAATCATCTTTTAATATGCCTCCAGTATTGCCACTATTAGGGTTCCAATCCCAATAAAACCAATTAGAGGTTGGAGTTAATTTATTCATAAAATTAGCAATATTGACCAGCGTAGCCACATCTTGAGTATAATAGGGATCCGCGGGGTCGAATTTACCGCCAAATTCCCCTACTGCTATAGGAAATACATGACAAGTGCCGTTCGCGCAAAATCCACTTTGACTGGTATTATTTATACTTGAATAATTATTTAATAAATAACCATGTAGGCGTGACCAATCAGCAAAAGCAACTGTTGGATTTGAATGATCTGGTCCACCATTGTTTGTACCATCTGGTCCATACATGTGAGGTGAAATAACTATTTGATTAAGAAAAGACTGAGACATTAATTGAGTGAAGAATTTCTTAGGATTGCTAATACCACTAGAAACAGTAGTATTATCCGTAGCAAATCCATCTCCCCAATTCGATTTTAAAGCAGATTGACCAACTCCTTCGATAAATATTAATTTATTAGGATCAATATTATAAATGGCCTGAGCTGCTGTCATTAAACCTGTGCTCCACGCAGTTCCATTAGAATTGCTATCCCAAGCTAGACCATGTGAATCAGGTTCGTTATAGATATCATAGCCAACCATAGCATTATCTTTAAATAGAGTTGCTACTTTTTGCCAGCCAGTTATCCATTGAGATTGATTGCTAGTATAAGTATTATCCTCATAATGATCATCCAAGAGTACGTAGATACCATTATCAGTAAATTTTTTAACTACCCATTGGAACGTATGTAACGCACTATCTTGAGGTACATCGGCATTGCAAGGAACTCCATTGCAATAGCTAGATATTCCATTCGGTTTAATGGTGCTATCTAACACAAAGTCAAATGAAAATGGCAGCCGTACTGCATTAAAGCCAAGCGATTTAATTTGACTTAACATCGTATCAAAGTCAGCTTGCCATAAACCATTAACTACGTGATTACCATTATTAAAACCAAACCAATTAACCCCTTTAAACGCTACGGCTTTACCATTTGCATCTATAATTTTACCATTTTGAGTAGTATAACCACCGGAAGGCGTAACTGGTGTAGAACTATACGTTGCGCTAAGCAAAATGGTGCTATTAGCAGTCACATTCACGGGATTAGGTGTAATGCTAACTGAATAACCATTCACTGTGCTAGTCACTGTATAGCTACCAACGGGTAAAGATACACTAGAACCCGAAGACAGTGTTTTATTAAATGAATTCGTTGTTCCTGAAAAAACAAATGGTTCCTGTGAAGCAGGCGCTTGGTTGAGTGTAACGTTTACTGTTCCACTAGGAGTAGCCACTTGATTATAGACGATGCTGACATTAGTGGTATTTTGATCAGTAATTGAAGGAGTAAGTTGATTAGCTGTATAGTAATTAACTCCATTATTCACAGGAGATGAGCTTACTGTATATTGTCCCGGAGTTAGATTAGGAATTTGCCATGATTTACTCCAAGCAAGTGTTTGTTGATTCGAATAATTGACACCAACTACACTAACAGAAGGAGAAGGTAAATTACTTACTGGTGCTGCAGGCATAGTAATATTTAAAATACCAGCTGCAGTTTGTGGAGAACCTCCTGAAGTAAACACAAAAGGCCCTGTAGGAGCAGGATCACTTGGTGTTGCATTAAATTGGATAGTTAGAGGGCTAGTGCAATTAGGATCCGATTTTAATGCGGGAGTATAGGCAGTGCCACCTTTTAGAACTACAGCAGTACCTTTTTGACTGAATACTTGCCATGCAGCCCATGGATTTCCCCATATATTACTAGGCATGGCCTTAGTGTAATTAAAATCAAATTCAAGATTCGTTAGAGGAATAGAAACAGTAGAAATATTACAGATGGAAAAAGTTTCTACATAATTAGAATTAGCTACAGATACTTTAACTTGAGCCGGCGCTAAAGCAGTTTGAGTAGTAACGTTAACCGTCGACACTGTTGTTTTTGACCATCCTTGTGTAGCAAAAATTAAGGGAATACAAACTAAGATATACTTAAGCGGCCTAGTCATTACAGCTCCTTACAACATCATTGTACAGAATAGAAATTGTAAATTATTTGATTAGGGTAACTCATTTCATCATAGCATCTGTTCATTATTTTTACAATTTTAAGCTTTTTCTTTTCACTCTCTTTTCAAATAAAACCAATAGAAGTAGGTTATAACCATTATAATTCTGATCCTAATGATAAGGAAAACACTTTTGTCGGTCAAATTAAAGTAGGTTCAATTTTTAGAGTAAATCCTCATATCAGTGTTTTTGCTGAGTATCGCAGGCTTTATCTTGCTTCAAGTCATTATACCTTTAGCTCCATTGTTTATCCAACGCATGTAGCAACTAATGCCTAGCAAGTAAAGCTTGGATCTCAGAACTATAATATAAGTTCGGCTGGGATTCGCTATGTAATTTAAATAGCTTTCCTATCTAGGATGGCATTTTACCGATTATGAAGCCCGCATGATAGCAAGTATCATGCAAGGCAAAGAATAGAACAATTAGATACTCAAATTATTTTGTGATTCAGTTTCTTTTGCTAGCTCAGTATGAGCTTTGTCACGAAGCTTATCAAAAAAGTCTGATGTCAATAACGTGGGCGCAGCACTAAAAGCTCGAGAAACACTTAATTTCATTCGAGAAGTATCTAACTCGTTATTCAATTCTATATGCATACGTTGAGTATCAAAGTTTCTATTTGGATAGGTGTTTTTTCCTGTAGATATTCCACCTAAATGAAGGAAAAGATTATAAACCATTTCTACTAACTGTTGTATTTGGAACTCGTTGTGACCTACAACAGTTGCTTTAGAATGGATAGGATCTTTACATTTATCTAAAATAAAAGGAAATGCAACAGTAACTACTTCTTCCATAGTAGCACCCATCCCACCTTTATCCGCAGGACCAATAAATGCTTTAAAGCCTTCAACTTTAGCATCAGTTTTATGCATTAAACCAGTTACATTAAAAGGCAAACAATAACCTTTTTCTTGCTCTAAATTTTTCATTAGCAAGTCGGTCATTTTTCTCACTACCCAACGATTTTTAGGATCATTCCATGCCTTTTTAAAAGCATCCAATTGCTCACCGCTAGCTTCTATTCTTAAACCACCAGTCCACATTAAAAAGGCTAATTTATCTTTTTGTGATCCCGTCAAAGAAGTAAATTTTTTATTAGAATCAATAGGCTTAATATCATTGATAAAAGCAGAAGGCAGACTCAAAGAGTTTGCTTTATTCTCTAAAAGCTTTTTTATTTCTTTACGTGTTGCTAACATTGGTTCTACTTGTTTAACAGTGATTTCTTCAGCATATTCTTTAACTTCAACAGCAGTCTTTGCAACCATTTTTAAACTAGCAAATGGAGCAGGAGCGACTAGTTTGGCGGGGCTATGACCTAAAAGATCTAAAATTTTTATAAACACGCTAAGTTTTTGGTTGTCAAAAAGAGCTTTTAGTTTAGAATTTTTTGCAAGATAAGCATCTAAATAATTATCATGTTTCCTAACATCAAATTGACTTTCTTCATCTAAGCTATTATCGATAACAAAAGCCTTTGCTTTAGTGACATCATGCAAAACATAACCTTCTTTAATTTCTTGTGAGTTTAATTCTTTTAGTAAATCACGAAGGTAAGCTACGTTAGGCACAATATTTGCCACAGGAGCAAGTGGAGAAAATCCAAACTCAGAACCAGGGAAACCTTTTGCAATTTCCGCTGCAGCTGCTGCATTATCTAATTCTTTATTTTCTAAAACATCTAAGATAAGTAAAGAGCGAATTATCAAAGTATATTCATCTCGACCATCAGTGTTTTTTACTCGATCAGACGCACTTTGACCAAACTTGCTATAATAATTAAGCTTGGAAAAATCTTTATGTAACTGTTCTAAATCAAACGACATTTTTTCTCCTTAGGTTACTGCACGATTTCAAAAAACACTATTATAACTTATTTTCGAATTAAAATAATCATTTTTGAGTTTTAAATTTACAAATGACACATTATCCAAGCTATAAGATCAAATGTTTGTTATCATTTATTTTTATAAAAATAACTTGAAATAATAGTGCTATTTCACAGAAAAAACATAAAAACTATAGAAAATAACCTCAATACGCTTTAATACTCTAATCAAAAAATCGCATAAATACCCCTACAGATATGTCTGTTTTTTGTATTTAATGTAAAATTACCTTTTACATTTGATATGAATCAGTATGCTTACTTTCACATTTAATTCTATTTATAATAACCCCAGTTTATCTCTAGAAAGTAAAATCTCTCTAATTTATAAAGAAGCTCAAGGAATATTAAAAGAAACTTATGGTATTCATCTACAAAATGCACTTGAAGAAGCACAAAAAGCTCATTCTACTGAAAGCGAGAAAATTAATATTACTTTAATGAAAGAAACTTATGAGTCCATCGCAAAAAATTCTTTAGGATTTGCAGGAATAGATGATGATATCGTTAGTTTTGTAAGCAACAATAGAAAAACTCTCAATATTAAACCCTTAATTAGTTATCGTGATTTATTTCATGCTTTGAAAACACAAGATAAAGTAGCAACAATGTGTTTTTTTGAAGAAACTCATAACATCAATGAAGAGCGTGAGCTAATTATCTATCTTATTAAATCTTTGAATTTCAACTCTCAGGATGCTGATTCTTTTTCTACACTTATAAAAAAACATCCTCCTTTTAAAAATTATATTAATCAATGTATTTATACTATTAATCAAAAAAATGGATTTAATAACTATCTCTTAAATAAAATGCACATTTATTCTTATCCACTAGAGGATATTTGTGGATTTTATAAAACAAATTGGTTTAAATTAAAACAAGAAATTTCGAGCGATCAACATACAATAACTCAAAATTATTATGAAAAAGAAAAAAAATTAAAAAATTTATATCAATTGGCTTTGAACACTTTAAAAAATTCTCTTTACTCAGAGAAAACAAGTTCTGAATTTTCTCTCCAAACTCCATTTGATAACTGTACAATCGACATAAGTATTCCTCAACTAGAGTTTGGACAAATCATAAAAGAGGCGCAGTCATTTTTATCAATGCTTCAAAAAGCTAAAAATGCACAGACTGTTTTTTCAAAAGAAATCATTAATTATTCAACTCAAAAGACAGAAGATGAAAAAGATTGGAACGCTCTATTAGAAGAAATAAATGAGCCTTTAGTTCAAAATATAAGAGATGAAGAGGAATGGAATAAACTCTCAAAAGAAATAAATTATCTTATATCTAAAAATAGAAAAGAAAATTTAATTCCCTCTCAAAATTTACAAGAAAAATCTTTTGTTAAATCAAATCAATTAACTTCAAGAGGAAAAAAATCCTCTGTTTTTTTTAAACAAAATTCTATTTTAGAAGAAATTGAACAAATAAATCACCCATTTTCAGAGGCTCAACAAAAACAAACTCATAAGATCAACAGGTTTTAAATTAATTCTAGGTAATGAGTTCTTGAAGGCATTGAGGGAATGAACTGGATCTACTGCATTATGGTACAGCATTTTCCACGAAGTTTTAGACGAGGCGCATTTGAATGAGGCGAAGGAGTGTACACTAGTGCATGACTGAAGCCGAGTGAGAATGCAACCAAGTATAAAGCTTCGTGGGAAATGCTATATATATACTCGTCGACTGTCTATCTTATAGTTATTTACCAAACTGCTGAATAACACCATTAACTTGCAGATTGTTAGTTTGAAAATAACTTACACCTAACTCACCGGCTATATTAAATAACTAATTATTAAGCCATCAACCTATTGTATTAGCATGCTCCATTATTACATGTAAAAGTTACATTAGGTGGAATAGGATTGTAACCTCCACTGTTATTATAAGGATTAACAGTTCCCGATGCAGTGTCATAATATAAATTCACAGTGCTTGGTGAACTCAAGGTATTAATTACTCCCCCTGTTCCATCATCCCAAAGCCCATAACTTGTGCCTGATCCTGTAGAAATGATATTAAAGGTCGATTGACTGATATTTATAGTGCCTCCTGATACATTATCAACTCCATAAGCAGAGCCTGAATTGGTGGAATTCACATTAAAAACAGCTCCTTGACCAATAGTTACAGTCGAGGTACTTCCATTATTAATAATCCCATAAGCACCTCCACCTGCTCCTTCAATACTTTTAATATTAAAAGTTGCAGCATCAATAGTTACATTACTTTCAGATATACCAGCTATATTTTGATTTGTTAATCCAACATAGGTATTACTAGACGTCTGAGGATTATAACCAGTAACATTAATAATAGAACCATTATTAATAGTGACTTGCCCGCCATTGATAGAAACACCTGTTGCAGAATTATCTATATCTTTGTGAATCACATTAATTGTCGCTTGTGACAAAGTACTATTAGCAGATATCAAATATATTCCATATGAGGTTCCTGCATTTTCACCTGCTGTTGTTGTTACAGTTGAGTTACTCACGGTTAGATTGCTATTATTGGTCGTATCACTGCCACTATAATTGTAAACTCCTATTCCAGTTACGCCAACTTCGGATCCATTGGACTCCGCTGTAATTGTAGAATTATTTGCAATTATCACCGTATTGAGTGTCTTTTGATAATTACCTGGTAGAGCTCCTTGGAACACGCCTGTGGCACTACCCGCGCCAGGCTGCATCAAATCTGCTCCATATTGCGTCGCGCTAATGCTGCTTTGATCTATGGTTACGTTAGTTATACCTCCATAGACTGCAGGACCACCCGCATTAATATTTTGAGTCGTAAAAATACCATACGCATTGGAACCAGAGCTATTCGTGTCATTATTGGCATTCCCTGCGGTTACCGTTACAGTAGAGCCACTTTGAATATAGGCATTTGCCGTAGAATTAGGGTTTGATGGTGGTTGAATTAACGTACCGCCCAAATTATACACGCCATAGGCATAGGCTCCAGCATATTGGAGAGTGGTACCTTCGGCATTTACAGCTACAGTTGTTGCATTTTGCAGTCTTACTGTTGCTGTATTTGCATCACTTTCATTCAAAATGCCATAGGCTATAGCAGTATTACCTCCTGTGACTAATGCATTGACAGTGACATGAGTATTATTTAAGGTGGTGTTAGCAGCGCGATTAGGGTTGGTATCATCATTGACCACTCCAAAAGCTGTTGCATTAATCCCAGGCACACCATTATCACTTGAGGCTGCATAGACGTTAGAATTGTTAACCAAGACATTTGCCGCCGAATTATACAGGCCTGTTTCAAATGCATTATTAAAGTTTTGTGAACCGATAGTTAGATTGTTAAGATAAGCAGTGTTATTGGTGTTATCACCCAGCACAGACACACCAATAGTTCCAGGACCATTTGTTCCTTCGATAGTAATATTTTGCATGGCATTGCTATTATACATTGTCACAGCAGATCCATTCGTTATTGAACTCAACACCAAAGGCTGAGTGCTCTCTGATACAGCTGGCTTTAAAAATCCTGTCGTACGTCCAGAGAGCGATTGTGTACCCGACATCGTAAATCCTTGAGAAGCATAAGTGTTACCTGTCCTCTCTACCCATACCTTAGCATCTATTGGAGCATTACCTGGAGTAAAAGCCTGGTCTATCGTAGTATAAGGATGCTCAAACGTACCGTCTTGAAGACTAATTAAACGCTTTTGAGAACTATTAACATTCGATTGAGTACCATTCAAACCACTTTGATTAGAAACAAAAGTAATATTATTGTTAATTAGAATCGGTTGAGGTGACACTTGTTGGTAAGCACCGATCGGTGTTCCATGATTGGTGGTGTTGATATTCAAATTACGAAAAATGGGGGCTTTTAATTGCGTTTTTACTGTACCCCGATTTTCTGTGCTTCCAAACGAAACAGACACGCCAATCACTGTTTGGTTACCAAAATAAGAATCATAGCGTTCTTCAATCCGAAGCACGAGATTATCGCGAACAAAATAATCAACTTCTCCATGCCCACCAGTAATGGTTTCTAGATTATTGCCACCATAAACATACATTCCACCCTTAAGACCCCACGTATTATCAGGCCTAAACAACACCCCCCCTGTAACATCCAATCCCCACCGCATACTATCATAAACATTAAGCAAACGATCGTATTGGTCGTGGTTCGAAAAATACTCATATTGAGTATTACCCGTCTCAGACGCAGGTACTGAGCTCATCAAACGTTTTCCATTATTCACAGGAATATAACCATTCATGGATGCATACCAACGACCATGATAGTAATCAAAACCAGGCCCTAACAACCAATAATTCTGATGGACATTGGTAGACATATAATCGGAAAAAATATAGGCTCCAACTACCTGATCATCTTGAAATGCATGCCGTAACCCTATACCCGGACTCAATATTCCAGAATATGGGCCCGAAGACAAAAAACGATTACCTTCATATTGAAAATCAAAAAAGCTTACTTGATTAGTAAGATCCTGTACTGGCAGAAGACCATCAACCCAAGCAGTTTCGTAAGAACCTATTTCTCCAAGCCCTGTAACACGTGGATTTCCAGCATAAATTGGTAATTGAATTACGACTGAACCCATCAACGCAACGGGCAACCACGCCCTCTTTTTTTGTATCATGACACGTCCTGTGTGAGCGTAAAATAAATCAATGATACCGACCATTTATAAAAATTAAAAGTTTAAATTTCATTCCAAATTTATTTAAAAATCCTTAACTCGAGCTTAAGTAATTTATAATATTAGTACTAATATCTATACTGTTAGAGCTATGTTCAATGGTATTGCAAGTGATGATTTTTTCAACGCCTGAATCCAATAATTTTTGATAAGCATCTCCTGCAAAAACAGCATGGACACCAATACAAGTTGGTGGAAGCATATTCAATGACTTTAAGCGTTTCACTGTTCCTATCATGGTCATTCCTGTTGAGATAATGTCATCAATCAACACAGGTATACAGGTTTGGTACTTTTCAATATTCGGAATAGAAACTTCAATGTCCTCATCTCCTTTACGAATTTTTTCTAAAATAAGAAAAGGAACTTTAGCCTTCTTTGCAATTTCCTCAACCCATTGAAGGCTCTCAGCATCTGGTCCAATAAGTATCGGCTTTTGGATATTCTTTTGAATCCACTGAGCAATATTATCCGTTACATGCAATACTGTAGTTGGAATGTCATAAATAGCCTCTAATGTGTGCCATCGATGCAGATGAGGTTCTATGGTAATTAAGCTATCAAAATAATGTGAAATAAGTTCTGCAAAATATTTTGAAGTAATGCCTTGACCAGCCTCAAATACTTTATCTTGACGCATGTAAGCAAGGTAAGGTGCAATCAGTGTTATTTTTGTAGCACCTAAAGATCTTGCTGTTTTTGCGGCAAACAGAAGCGGAACTAATTTTATATTCGGTCTATCTAAACTGATAATAAATACCAGCTCACGCTCTATAACATTGGAGTCGATTTGTATCACTATTTCTTCATCAGGAAATTGATGCTGTTTTATTTTTCCCAGTTCGTACTGACATTGTTCTTGAATAGTATTTGCTAACCCATCATGGTCAAGAGAAAAAATAATGGGGGCTTGTTTCATGATTTGTCTTCCTTATGTCTTATCCCGAGCTGACTTCAATCTGAAAAATATCATGACCCTGTTTTAAAAAATCGAGCGCATAATGTAGTTGTCCTTTAGTTTCTGCAGCTATTTTAATCAAAGGCTGGGATTTGCTAACCACTGTATTTAAATTGACTAGCAACTCAACTCCTGCGGCTTTCGCTATGGGAGCACCAGCTAGTTTAGCCACACGGGCAATATGACGGTTATCAATGTTAATAATAGTACCTGATACAGTGGATTCAATAACATGGGTAAATGGTGCTTTGGGAATCTCATGAAACCCTCCTTGAGCAATACAAATGGCTTGAAATTTTGCGAAGGCTTTACCACTGTCCAGAATATCTGTTGCAATACTTATTCCTTGCCCAGGTGCTACTCCAGGAGAGAATTCTATAACCTGACCCGCGAGCATTAATGCTCGTTCTCTTAAGTTTTGCGGTGCGTATTTATCACATTTCAATACAGCTAATACATCAAGAGCCTCAAAAGCAGGCCCTATGCCTCGACCAATAGGCTGTGAACCATCAGTGAAACTAATTTTTGTTTCAACTCCAAACTCCTGTGCGACCGACTGCAAAGAACTTTTAAGCAATTTAGCACGTTCAATTGAACGGACTTTTGCAGTGGTACCAATAGGCATGTCAATCACAAGATGAGTGACGCCGGCAGCAATTTTTTTAGATAAAATGGATGCAACCATCTGCCCTTCGCTATCTAAATCGGCGGTGCGCTCAATTCTGATGAGTAAATCATCGGCAGGACTTAATGACATAGAGCCTCCCCAAACAAGGCAACCATTTTCTTTCTCAACGACTTTGCGCATCGCAGAAAGATCTAAGTTTACCGGGGTAAATACTTCCATAGTATCTGCTGTGCCTGCTGGAGAAGTAATTGCCCTTGAAGAGGTTTTAGGAATCATCAAACCAAAGGCAGCAACAATAGACACAACGATTGGTGTTGTTCGATTTCCAGGCAACCCGCCAACGCAATGCTTATCAACAACAAGAGAGGAAGGCCATTTTAAACGTTGGCCTGAATCAACCATTGCTGAGGTCAGATCCAAAATTTCTTTTTTTGATAATCTATCTCCTGCACTAGCAGCAATAAACATAGCGATATTAATATCTGAGAGCTGGCCTGAGATAAGGTCATCAATAATGTGTTTCGTTTCCTCAGCTTTCAGCTCATTACCATATACTTTGGAACGAATGTAACTAAGTGAATCCAGTGGCTTTGGATGAGTAATTGAAATTTCATCCCCATTTTTTGCCGATAATAATTTCCAGGCATAATCTGACAAACTGGCTTCATTATGATGTAATAAATCGGTTTCAATTGTATTAAGCGTTGCAATAATGGAGCGTTTGTTTAATGTCACTCGAACACGGGCTTGTGCATAAAAACCTTCTGATTTATAAATATGACAATCTTCTCGTATATAAATAATCGGTTCTTTATAAGTATTGATGCCCAAGTATTTAAGGCTTAAAGTCGAATGCTTATTACTCATATTAATTGCTCTTTTTACTTGTGATGTACAGCACCAATATAATGGCCATCATAATCAATGATGAAAGCCCCATAGTAGTTTGCATAATAGTCATTTCTGAGTTTAGGTTTGCCATTACAGACAGCTCCTTCTTGAATGGCTATTGTGTAGAACTCATTGATAATCTCTTCTGTATCTGCTTTGAAGGCAATATGTGTGAATTGCTGTACTTTTGCACCTGGACCAAACCAAAACTCAGGTTTATCTCTTTTCCCAAAGCCAATCCAGCCTTTATGTTCTGTAAGTGGCTTGATACCAAGCGGTGCTAAGATAAGTGTATAAAATTTTTTGGATTTTTCATAATCAGCGACAGTCATACCTATATGATCAAAAATCATGATGCGTGTGCTAATTTATTTTCTTTGCCAAGCGTTGCTTCAAGAATAACAATAATTGTGCAAGATTTTGACATGAAGTTACTCTGACTCATAAGAAGTATATTCAATTTAGTGTATACTAAGCACCGAGTGCATTCAATTAGCCTTTAAAAGCTAGTTGAGATGGAAGGATTTATAGTAAATTGAGTTTTTAAGAATTGTCGCTTTCCTCTGCTATAATTTTCTTAATAATCTAAATAGAAAGTACTCATGCAGGCAGCACTCATTAATATAGGCCTATGCTTTATTGAGGGACTAGCCCTCATAGCCTCACCATGCATTCTTCCAATCTTGCCTATCATCCTCGCGGGCTCTATTACTGGAAGCAAAAAGCGTCCGATAGGAATTATTTTCGGATTTATCTTATTTTTTACTTTATTTACCTTGTTTTCCCGCACGCTAGTACAGTATTCAAATATAGATGTGAATTTATTTCGTCATCTTTCCTATGCTATCTTAATTGTACTTGGCATTATCATGTTGTCCACTTACCTCACAGAAAAATTCAATCTACTCGCTCAAAGATTATTTATTGCTGGTAGCAATTTATCCTATGCGAACAACCCGGAAGGTGGATTTGCAAGCGGTGTGTTGTTTGGTGGGCTTATCGCAATTATTTGGACTCCTTGCGCAGGGCCAATTTTAGCCGCTGTCCTTATCCAGACTGTGTTGCAACAAACGAATTATCTTAGTTTTTTAACCTTGTTGGCCTTTAGCATCGGCGTAGCTGTACCCATGTCTTTCATCATTTTTTTTGGTAGAAATATCATGAAGCAGCTTAGCTTTTTTAAAACACATGCTTCAATTGTACGTAAAACAATGGGGCTGATAATTATTGTCAGCCTAATATTTATCATGAATCTTGAATATGGCTTTGTCACGATTCAATCTAAAACGCTAAATACCTTATCGAGTAACAAATTAATTAATGGTCTTATCGTTCCATATAAGTCACCGGAGATTGATGGTATTGAACAATGGTTAAACTCACCTCCGTTACATATCAATGACCTCAAAGGCAAGGTTGTGTTAGTTGATTTTTGGACATATTCTTGCATTAACTGTCTAAGAACGCTGCCTTACATTAAAGGCTGGTATGACAAGTATCACGATAAAGGCCTGATAATTATAGGCGTACACGCCCCAGAATTTGCTTTTGAAAAGGAATTTACTAATGTAAAGAATGCCGTGAATTATTTAGGCATAAAATATCCAGTAGCGCTGGATAACCAATATGAGACCTGGCACAATTTTCAAAATAGTTACTGGCCTGCCCATTACCTCATTGATAAAAAAGGTAGAGTTGTATATACCCATTTTGGAGAAAGAGAATATGATGTAATGGAAAACAATATCCGTTATCTATTAGGCCTTGGGCGGAACGAAGAAAAAGAAAATAAACGTGAAGCACAAACAGCTTATCTGCAATCGCCAGAAACTTATTTCGGCTATGAACGTGCAGCCAATTTTTCTAGCAATGAATATGTAGCAAATGAAAAACTTGCACATTATACGATACCGACATCACTTTACAGAAATCAATGGGCACTTTCTGGTATGTGGCTCATTTCATCAGAAAAAATCATTGCGGATGAATCGAATGCATTACTCACTATGCATTTTTACGCACGCCACGTTTATGCCGTCATGGGCAGTAATACGGGGAAAAATATTCGGGTTAAAGTAACACTTAATAGTAACTCAACCAAAACGTTAAACGTAATGAACCATACATTATATGAAGTGGCAACTTTACCAAAAGCTGCCGATGGAACAATCAGTCTGACCGCAATGTCACCTGGACTAGAAATCTATACATTTACCTTTGGGGCTGATTAGCTGTCGCACTAGGAACAGAAATTACTTTCTTCTCCTGCCCAGATCCAAATATAAAATTGTTTAGATTTCACATAATTAGAAACAATTATTCCAACATGATCCATCATATAGCATTGTCCACTAAGTTTTAGACGAGGCGCATTTGAATGAGGCGAAGGAGTGTACACTAATACATGGCTGAAGCCGAGTGAGAAGGCAACGAAGTATAAAGCCTAGTAGGAAGTGTTATAGCTCTTAAGAAAAATTAAAAGAGATAAACTAAGGACTATTAACATGTTCAATAAGGCTTTGTATCTCATCATGGTTAAAGAAATCAGCTAATACAAAACTGGATTTATTTTTAAGAATATCACCAAATATAAGGAAGTGTTTTTCGTAATATAGTGAATCTAAATAATCTATTATATTTTTTTTAAAAGCAGCGCCAGATTTCTTGGTTTTTTTAAATTGCGCCAGATCAATAATTTTATCTTTTTTTTCAAATTCTTGCTCTATAATATTTATTTCTTTCTTCATCTTATGTCTATAAAGCGCCTCTATTTTTTTAACTGCTATTGCATCTACTTTTAAAAATTGAGAGAGCGTTATAAGAAAACATAAATCTTTATATTCATGAGATTGCTTATAAATGTACTCTTGAGACCAGTGAGTATTTAGAGTGACAGAAGCCGTATCTAAAACAACCTCGACAGACCATTCTGGCCTATTGCGTTTAGTTTTGTTCTCATTCCGCCAGACAAATTCCAAACCTTTAGCAAAAGCAGTTATTAAGTCATCAACTAGAACTTCATCCTTAGCTTGAAACAAATAGTTAGGATATCGTTGCTTGGCATGCTCTACCCAGATATCAAATAGAGATTTTGCTGTTCCTTTTATTTTAAAGATCAAGGTTGATTCAAGAACAGCTTTAAAATAAATAGAATTTTTGTTTATTTCTCGATCCTCTTTGTTTAATATCACTTTTATAAGACTGACGAAAAACTCTCAATCTCTTCGTTAAAACATGCTTTTACTTCGACCTTGGGGGTTTTCGCGCTAAGTGTGGCAAATTCTAATTGATCTTCAGTTAACTTTCCATTATCTCTAAATGACAAAGAATTTCAGGCAATCGTTGTACTGATTTTGCAAAACAAATACGAATGTATTTTTTACCCACGGCCGATGTAAAAAAAATAGATCCTGGAATCGTTGCTATTTTGGCTTTTTGAAGAAATTGTTTCGATGCCGTTTCAGCGTCACTAAAATGGGTAGAAATATCAATCAAAACATAATAAGTGCCCTGCGGCAAAATAGGTTTAAAACCTAAGCGAATGAACGTGTTAATCACAATATCCCGTTGTTTTTGATAAAATTGAATCATACTCTTATAGTAAGAATCATCTAGAAGGGCAACGTGTTTCACAGCATGTTGTAAAAGGGTAACAGGACAGACGTACAGTAAGTCTTGAATTTTAGCCATTTGGCTTATGAGGGGAGATGGTCCCGCAGCATATCCTAACCGCCAGCCTGTCGCATTGTAAGTTTTCGAAAACCCTGAAATTGTAATAGTTCTTGATTTGTTATCACCCAAACGAGCAAAAGAAATATGCGAATGAGAATCATAAGTAATGTACTCATAAATTTCATCCGAAATCACATCAAGATGATATTTATCAACAATCATACTCAATGCATTTAGTTCTTCCTCTTTAAATACTTTACCTAATGGGTTAGCCGGATTACACAGCACTATTCCACGAGTCTTAGTGCTTATAGATTGCTCTAATTGTTCCAGATCAAAAGATAAATCATGAAGGTTAAAGGAAATTAACTTAACTTGAATACCAAAAAACTCCAATGCCAGTCTAAAGCAAAAAATTAAACAATTAATCTATATTCTTTAGCACTGC
>CAMFHA010000058.1 GCA_945952115.1 uncultured Legionella sp.
CGCCTCCTCAGCATGAACGGACTTTATAGTCAACAAAAACTTAAGGCTAATTGGATGTGCCCGCCTGCGCGGGCATGGCAGGTTTTTTTGTCATGTACAAAGATATATATTATTATGGGCTATCTTTAACTACCTTATTTAAAGTGAGAGATTAAAAATGCCAGTTACATCGTTATCTTTTGAGGAGTTACGCGAAATAAGCAGCCAAATTGCTAGTAAAGGAAGCTTAGATCAAGCAAAAGAGTTTGCTTTTTCATTAGCTAAACTTTCTCATTCTCAACAAATTGAGATTTTTAAACATAAAGATACTGATGGAAGGACAATTGGCGAAAATCTTGCACTACGGATGCTTAATGCTCACGAAGGGTTTAAAAAAAGACATCGAGAGTATGAGTTTTGGTTGAATTCTAGTCAAATTTGTTACAGTTTTAGAGCTGATAATGCAAAAAAGGTGGATGCAGCAAACAACGCTGCTGCTCTGTGTATTGAGTACTTCTATTTTTTACATAAAAATATTGATCTAGAGTCTAGAATTAAAATTTTAAGTTCATTACCTGCTAGTGCTTCTGCCTTATTGATTTCTGGTCCAGAGGTGTTGTGCGCTTACTTTATTTGTGTAGAAGATGCAAATACAGAAATGAGAATTTACAACAGTAAGAATTTGAATGTATCACACAAAAGTTTAGTTGATTATATAACTCATTTAAATGACGCAGAAAAACAAACAGAAATACAACGTATTATTCGATTGCCTAATAGCGCATTACGAAAATTTTTGTCTCTTAACTCTGGCATGTTTTCATTATCTTCACTTTTTAGTGCACCACAGTACAGCCCTTATATTAAGAAAATTATGGCATTAAAGCCTGAGACACCACAAGAATCCACTCCTCTTTTGCAAATGTTGGCTTGAAAGGCAGATGAGGGTAGAAAACCCTCATCCGTTATTTGTCTTCTTTTATAAAGATTAATCATTATTCCATTGAACTTTGATATTCGCCGATACAAGCACTACTATTTAAACGCGCGCGTTTTAATAAAGCGTCTTGTGCTTGATTAATGTTTTCTTTTTTACCACTCCAAGCAGCTAAGCAATCTTCTTGCAAAGCTCTACCAAACGAGAAGCTTAATAACCAGGGTTGATGACCAATAGTATTAATAGCATTTAAATTGGCTGTTGCTTGTTGTGGGCTTTGTCCACCAGATAAAAAGTTAATAGTAGGTACAGCAGCTGGAACGTTATTACGGAATACGCTCAAGGTATAATCAGCAACTTCATCTGGTTCACTAAAAGAATTAGCTTCTTTACCACAAGTAACCATGCTTGGCTTAAGAATGATATGTTCTAATTCAACTTGGTGAATAAATAAAGCATGAAAAAGCTCATGTAAAACCATTTCAGAGACTTCTGCACAATGTTCAATAGAATGAGTGCCATCCATTAAGATTTCAGGCTCAACAATAGGAACAATTCCAACTGCTTGGCAGGTAGAGGCATAGCGAGCTAAGTTTTCTGCTCCAGTTTTGATTGCGGTAAGGCTTGGAGTAAATTCAGAGATAGAGTATACATTGCGCCATTTTGCAAAACGAGCACCTAGTTTTTTGAATTCTAATAAACGTTCAGTTAATCCATCTAAACCTTGAGTTACTTTTTCGCCATCAGTGCCTGGCAAATCCACTAATCCTTTATCTACTTTGATACCAGGAACAATCCCTTTTTTAGCAAATAATTCAGCAATTGGAACTCCTTTATCATCTTTTTGATAGAAGGTTTCTTCAAAAAGAATTACACCATTGATGTATTGCTCTAAATTAGGGGTTGTCGCTAATAATAAGCGATAGTCTCTACGATTTTCTTCATTGTTTTCAATGTTGATTGAAGCAAAACGTTTTCCAATAGTGCCATTGCTTTCATCGGCGGCAAGAATGCCTTTGCTTTCGTGAAGCATGGTTTCCATTGTAGCTGATAACTCTTCGTAACTCATATTGTTCTCCTCTTCATAACTAATATTCACATTTAGCGTGAAATATATTTTTCGCGAATAATGTGTTGTATAGAAAAACCTTGATCTTTTAAATAATTAAATGTTTCATCGATCATACCTGGGTTTCCACATAAATAAACTAAATCTTGCTCTGGATTAAGATGAAGTTCAGGAAAAATAAATTGCACATAACCAGCATGTTCATTTTGCCCTAGTTCTTCAGGGCTCATTTTACTTAAACACGCTTTAAATGTAACTTGTTCTGGAAACTTTTTAGCAAATGCTATGAACTCTTCGCCGTAAAGTATTTCCTCTCGTTTTTGGACTCCCTCTAGGATTACTAGATGTAAATCAGGGTTATTCTGTAGTTTTTGACTTAATTTTTCAATCATTGCACGATAAGGTGTAACACCTGTGCTTGTAGCTACTAATACATAGCGCCTAGGATCTGCTTCTTTTAGTATTAAGCGACCAAAAGGACCATTAATATTAATATGTTCTCCTGGTTTTAAATTAAAAAGCAATTCAGTTCCTGGGCCTCCTTTAAAATAGCTGGCAGCAAATTCAATACAGTTATTTTGATTAGGTGAATTAGCAATACTGTAACTACGTTTTAATTGTTTTCCTTCATGTTCAAAATGAATGGTAATAAATTGTCCTGGTAAATAGTTAAAAGCAGGTATTTGCTGGCAGTTAAAAATAAAGTGTTTTACTTTGGGGGAAATCATATAAGATTCTTGTAAGATAATAGGAAAAGTATTTAGTTGCATGAGAATTCCACTTTAATTTCGAAGTTTTTTGGTTAGGTACCCATTCTACTTGAAGATACAGTATAATTAAAATATGAATATTCCTGATTTAATGACAATGCTTGGCAATATTAGCCAAGCGCTTTTTCCCATACAGCATTTAATTAGTGGGGGTTCCTATTTATTAGGGATTATTTTTATTATGTCTGCTTTACGACGTTATAAATCCGTTGGAGAGCGTGGTTCACAAGAAAGTAGTTTTATTCCTACCATGTATTTGATGTTTGGAGTAGCTTTAATTTACTTGCCTTCGACTATGTCTACTTTAGCGAATACTGCTTTTGGATCGGATAATATTTTAACCTATACTAGTTATAGTAAGACAGATATTTATAGTGTTATAGGCCTATTCATTCGTGTTGCTGGTTTAATTTGGTTTATTCGCGGCTCTGTTTTACTTGCTCATGCCAGTAATCCCGGGGTTCAAGAAGGACCTAAAGGATTGGTATTTTTAATAGCAGGCATTTTAGCTTTGAATTTTGATAATACTATTTCTATGACGAGCACTGTAGTGAATGATCTTGTCACTTGGGCAATTAATTTTAAAGTGAGCCAAGGTTATTAGCTATATTTTTAGGCAAGAAGTCTAATAATGCAGGTTTTAATGAGCCCAATTATTCGTCTTCACCACAAATTCTTAAATTATTAGTTTTAGCGAAGTCTAATATTGATTGATATAATTGTGGGCTGGATTCTTTTAACTGAGGGTCTAATAAAACACAGGGATAACCCTCACTATTCATACTAGGTTGCAATAGAGGTGAATAACGAATGCGACTGTTTTTAAAGCTTGCTAAAGAACCACTCATACGTTCAGCCCAGTCACTTGGCCGAAATATTTTTCCTTGGGGGGTTCGCCCTTCAATTACGATAGGTTTTGTTTTTAATTTAGCCATGCTGCTACATCTATTTACTTCAGAGGCTTAAGTATATCATTATTTTGGCATCTAAGGGACAAATTATTACAATTATGTTAGCATTGAAACATTTTTTAATCTTACTAAGCACATAAGGCATCATTAAAATATGGATAAAGAAAGTCATTCTGGCATTTATTTATTACCTAATTTATTAACTACAGCAAGTTTATTTGCTGCTTTTTATTCTCTAGTTTCTTCTATGAAGGGACAATATGAGGCTGCAGTAATTGCTATGTTGATAGGAATGATAGCTGATGGCTTAGATGGACGTATTGCTCGCTTAACCAATACACAATCTGCTTTTGGAGCACAGTACGATAGCTTATCGGATATGGTCACTTTTGGGGTGGCTCCTCCTATATTATTATATAATTTAATGTTACATCAGTTAGGAAAAATAGGGTGGTTGGTTGCTTTTGTTTATACAGCTGCGGTGGCTTTACGTTTAGCACGATTTAATACTCAATTGGAAACGGCAGATAAACGTTATTTTCAGGGTTTACCATGTCCTCCTGCTGCAGCTATGATGGCTTCTTTTGCCTGGCTTTGTTATCAAAATGATTGGCATCATATTCTAATTGTTATTTTAACCGCAGTTTTATCTTTAATTGCTTCTATCTTAATGGTTAGCAATTTGCGTTATTACAGTTTTAAAGAAATCGATTTTAAAGGAAAAGTTCCTTTTCTATATATTCTTATAATGATTATTCTATTCGTTGCAATTGCAGCAGATCCCGCAGTTGTATTATTTATTAGTTTTAGTTCTTATGCTTTGTCTGGTCCAGTTCTGACTTTGTTTTATTTGCGTAAAATAAAATCTAATTTATTATCTTAAAAAAGCAGTAGATTCAACTGCTTTTTTTAGGATTATATAGCATTGCCGACTAAGTTTTAGACGAATCGCATTTGAATGAGGCGCAGGAGTGTGCACTAGTACATGACTGAAGTCGAGTGAGAATGCAACGAAATATAAAGCTTAGTGGGTGGGCAATGCTATAGGAAAAGACCTATTTGGCTCAGATTAAACAGATGTTTCTTATTCACCTTCACCAAAAAAATTATTAATGAGATCCACGAGTGATTGATTCATTGCTGCTTCATCTGGACCTTCAATTTCTAAGGTAATTTCACTGCCTTGATTGGCAGCGAGCATCATGACCCCCATAATGCTTTTGCCATTAACTGTTTGAGAGCCTTTAGTTACTTCGATATAGCTTTGATAGCGTGCTGCTGTGGAAACAAATTTCGCTGATGCTCTTGCATGCAAACCAAGTCTATTGATTATTTTAATAGTTGTTTTAATCATGCAGACAATGTATCACGAGTAGAAGGTATGGTATATAGTTAATTAATAAAACTTAGCACTTGACTGTAGCTATTTACGATAAATGCAAAAATATAATCTTAAATTGAATTTTGAACTCTAAGTTAAGGATAATTGATGAATGAATTAGACATTTTAAAATTATTTTATGATGAAATGGTTTTACACAGTGTTACTCGTGAACAGGTATTTTTAACTTTAGAAGAAGAAGCCGCTGAACTATTATCAAAAAAATTAGGGAAGCCGGTTTTAGTAAGTCAGTTACAGCACTATGCAGATATTTGTATTGCTAATGAATGGGTAGAGCGAACTACAGCAGATCCATATTATAAATATTTGTCTTTAACTGAAGCAGGGTTACAGTTTTTTTTAGCAGCTCAATACCGTTAATTAAATAATGCGGTCAAGGGTATGATATTCAGCTAAAACTAGGTAAAATGCATCACTTTATCTTTTTTATTGTCATCATGCCAAAACGAACTGATATTAAATCCATTCTTATTTTAGGCGCAGGTCCTATTGTCATTGGTCAGGCTTGTGAATTTGATTATTCGGGCACTCAAGCCGTTCGAGCTTTAAAAGAAGAGGGTTATCGAATTATCTTAGTGAATTCAAATCCTGCAACCATTATGACTGATCCAGAATTGGCTGATGCGACCTATATTGAGCCTATACAATGGAAGGAAGTGGCTCGTATCATCGAATTAGAGCGCCCAGATGCTTTGTTACCCACGATGGGAGGGCAAACCGCTTTAAATTGTGCTTTAGATCTAGTTCGTGCAGGTATTTTAGAAAAATACTCAGTCGAAATGATTGGTGCTACCCGTGAAGCCATTGACAAAGCTGAAGATCGTGAGAAATTCAGGCAATTGATGCTTAAAATAGGTTTGGAAATGCCTCGTTCTGCTATTGCGCATAGTTTAGAAGAAGCCATTCAAGTTCAAGCACGTTTAGGATTTCCTGCCATTATTCGTCCTTCTTTTACTATGGGAGGAAGTGGAGGCGGTATTGCTTATAATCGAGAAGAGTTTGAGGAAATTTGTATCCGTGGTTTAGAACTGTCTCCAACGCATGAATTATTAATTGATGAGTCCGTATTGGGGTGGAAAGAATATGAAATGGAAGTGGTGCGTGACAAAAATGATAACTGCATTATTGTATGCACGATAGAAAACTTTGATCCGATGGGCGTGCATACAGGCGATTCAATTACTGTAGCTCCAGCACAAACTCTTACCGATAAAGAATATCAAAGAATGCGGGATGCTGCGATTAAAGTATTAAGGGCTGTGGGAGTCGAAACAGGTGGTTCTAATGTACAATTTGCTATTAATCCTGAGGATGGGCGGATGCTCGTGGTAGAAATGAATCCACGGGTATCACGAAGTTCCGCTTTAGCTTCTAAAGCAACAGGATTTCCTATTGCGAAAATCGCTGCAAAATTAGCCATTGGTTATACTTTAGATGAATTAAAAAATGAAATTACGGGTGGTCGCACTCCTGCTTCTTTTGAGCCGAGCATTGATTATGTCGTTACTAAAATTCCTCGTTTTAACTTTGATAAATTTCCACAAACATCGACTACTTTAACCACACAAATGAAGTCTGTTGGTGAAGTAATGGCTATTGGATCTAACTTTCAAGAATCACTTCAAAAAGCAATCCGTGGTTTAGAAATAGGAAGAACCGGTCTTCATTCCTTATTTAAAAAAGGAGATATAGCACGTTTGAGAGGGCATTTGCGTGAACCAACACCTGATCGGTTATGGTATATTGCAGATGCATTTCGACATGATTTAAGCTTAGAAGAAATTCATGCGGAAAGTCGCATCGATCCTTGGTTTTTAGCACAAATTGAAGAATTAGTTCAATTAGAACGTTCTGTATTTGGAAAAGCCATCCATGAGTTAGATAAAACAACCTTATATTTTTTAAAACGACGGGGCTTTGCCGATGCTTATTTAGCGCAATTAATGTATTGCACAGAAGCCCAGGTACGTGAACGTCGTCAGCAATTAGACCTCCATCCAGTGTACAAGCGAATAGATTCTTGTGCTGGAGAGTTTCCCAGCGATACCGCGTATTTATATTCTACTTATGCTCGTTCTTGCGAAGCAAAACCTAATCATGATAAGAAAAAAATCATGATTTTAGGCGGTGGGCCTAATCGTATCGGGCAGGGTATTGAATTTGACTATTGCTGTGTCCATGCCGCTATGGCATTACGTGAAGCAGGTTATCAAACTATTATGGTAAACTGTAATCCAGAAACAGTCTCTACCGATTTTGATACCTCAGATCGACTTTATTTTGAGCCAGTAACTTTAGAAGATGTATTAGCTATTGTAGAGGTTGAACAACCTGATGGAGTTATTGTTCATTACGGAGGTCAAACTCCTTTAAAATTGGCTCAAGCCTTAGAAGCTAATGGAGTAAATATAATTGGCACTTCACCCAATGCTATTGATATGGCTGAAGATCGTGAACGTTTCCAGCAATTAGTTCACGACTTAAAATTACATCAACCAGCAAATGGTACTGTTCGTAGTGAGGAAGAGGCTATAGAACTTGCAAATCGAATTGGTTATCCTTTGGTCGTTCGTCCTTCTTATGTTTTGGGCGGAAGAGCGATGGAAATTGTTTATCAAGAAGAAGATCTGCGTCATTATTTATCTCACGCTGTAGCGGTTTCCAATGATTCTCCTGTTCTTCTTGATCGTTTTTTAAATGATGCAATTGAAGTGGATATTGATGCAGTTTGTGATGGCAAAGAAGTGCTTATTGGCGGTATTATGGAGCACATTGAGCAAGCTGGTATTCATTCTGGTGATTCCGCTTGTACTTTACCTCCGTTTAGTTTAAGCACTGTAGTACAACAAGATTTAATCGAACAAATGCGTCAAATGGCCTTAAAATTAGGTGTGGTAGGTTTAATCAATGCACAATTTGCTATTCAATCTGATGATATTTATATATTAGAAGTAAATCCACGGGCTTCAAGAACGGTGCCTTTTGTTTCTAAGGCAACTGGCTTACCTTTAGCAAAAATCGCTGCTTTATGTAAAATGGGTGTGAGCTTAAAAGATCAAGGGTTTAGTCATAGTCCACAGATGCCTGCATTCTATTCAATTAAATTGCCTGTTTTTCCTTTTATTAAATTTTCTGGTGTAGATTCTATTTTAGGACCAGAGATGAAATCAACAGGAGAGGTAATGGGTATTGCCAAGCGTTTCGGACAAGCTTATGCTAAAGCACAATTAGGTGCTGGCTCAAATATTCTCAAACGTCGGCGTGCTTTTGTATCGGTGAGAGATGCAGATAAGACCAGAGTTGGAGAAATTGTGCGACGCTTAATTGAATTGGGTTTTGAAATTATTGCTACTCGAGGAACCGCCTTGGTATTGCAGGCTGCAGGAGTCGATTGTCGTCGTGTTTTTAAAGTAGCGGAAGGCAGGCCTCATGTGTTAGATTTTATTAAAAATAATGAAATTGATTTTATTGTTAATACCACAGAGGGAAAACAAGCTATTGCTGATTCTTTTCAAATTCGTCGCAATGCGCTGCAACATAAGGTGAGCTATACTACTACTTTGTCGGGAGCAGAGGCGGCTTGTTTAGCCATGAAATATGAAGATAGAGAAACGGTAACACGTTTACAAGATTTACATTAGAGGTAATTATGAGTAAACATCCTATGACAGTACAAGGTGCTGAAGCATTAAAAGCGGAATTAAATGAATTAAAATTTGTAGCACGTCCACGCATTGTTGAGGCTATTGCCACTGCTCGAGCTCATGGCGATTTAAAGGAAAATGCCGAGTATCATGCCGCGCGTGAACAGCAAAGTTTTAATGAGGGCCGTATTCAAGATTTGGAAGCTAAACTATCTCATGCACAAATTATTGATATTACGAAATTACAAAATAATGGTAAGGTGGTTTTTGGTTCAACAGTGACTCTTTGTCATGTGGCCACAGATGCGGAAATTACTTATCAAATTGTTGGTGAAGATGAAGCGGATATTAAGCTTAATAAAATATCTTATAGCTCTCCGATTGGTAAAGCACTTATTGGTAAAGAATTAGATGATGCAGTAATTGTTAATACCCCCGGTGGCAAAGTGGAGTATGAAATTATTAATGTGGAATATAAATAGAAGAAATTTTTAAAAAGAATAAAGAGCGGATTGTAATGCAGCAAGCCATGCTCAAACAACATATTAAAAATGATGGTAGGTCTTCATGAGATAGGTAATTATTCTAAGCGCTATTAATTGGAAAGAGTTTAAGAAACTATCCAAGGACAAAAGCGCTTTTGAGCTAGTATCGCAAATTTTAACAGCCTAATTCTCAGGCCAAAAATCTTCGATTTTTGATACCCCCTCATGACCTATTATCAACACAAGCCATACCAGGAATGGAATATTCCTTAGCTTTATAATCCATATCCTCTATACGCTGCGCTTTCTTCTACAGCTTCGCGATATTGTTTTTCTACTGTGGCTACAACTTCTTGAAGAGCGGCATTAATAACTACTCTTTCGGGATTATGTTTGGTTTCCCAAGATGGAAAATCTAGTTTATTAATCTTGTTAATTATTCTGTCATACTCCTCGGGCTCCATATGATCTTCCAATGGCAAACTACATTTATCAGAATCTTCTTCTTTCATCTTTGTAATCAATTCTGCTATTTCTTGTTTTTCAATACCTAACTTTATTTTATAAATAGTGAAAAATTCATTTGTTTCATAGAAGGCATCTAATTTTTCTGCCAAAGTTTTCATCCGCATAGGAATACGATAAATTTCCGTATTAGAGTCAAACTCAATTTCGCATTGAGTTAATAATTTGGCAGCTTTTCGTCCATCTGATATATTCCCATAACATCCTAATACTAATTCAGACTTTTCCAAATTCCATATAAGTTTTTCTACTAATAAACTAATAAAACCCTTTAAAAAGTTTATTTGTTTTTCTCTTTCTCTTTCATTTGTTTTTTTTATATCATGATCAAAAATTTTCATAATAAATTTTCTGCTACAATTGTATTTTTTTGGTTCTATAAGTATAGATTATACGCATTAATGCGTATGTGTCAACATACTCGAGGCGAGTTTAGCCATTTTTCCCTAATCCGTTCGCCCTGAGGAGCGTGCGCAGCACGCGTCTCGAAGGGTTGGGTCTTGCCCAGAAAACATAACGACTATTTTTTATTTCGGCGAGCCAAGTAGGATAGTTTTTCCCAGTTGCCTGAGATAAGAGCCCCCTTCTTTTTTCTACTCCATCCTTGAATTTGTTTTTCGGCTTGTAAGGCCTGGATCCGACTAGGAAATTGTGCTGAGTACGCAAATTTAACAGGTAGTCTTGTTGCTGTATAACAAGCTGGAAAGATTTTATGTGATCAATTTGGTCAAATAAGTATTTTTCAAAGTCTGAAAATCAGCTTGATTTAGATAAATGCTCAGAAGAAAAAATCAATTCTTTGATCTATCAACTCACTTTAGCAGCTTAGAAAGCCCTTCGAGACGCGTGCTATGCACGCTCCTCAGGGCGAACGGATTAGGGAAAATGGCTAAACTCGAGAACATAAACTGACATCAGATTTTTTGCATGATAGCTTTATTTGGAGGATTTTTATCCTATTTCATGGCTAAATTTAATAATTATTTAACGCGAATTATGGATAAGGAGCTAAACAAACCCTGAACAGTACCACATCATTCCGAGCGAATAATCGAGGGCTCTCCTGGCGGCAATAGAATTTAATGTTTGCCGGCTTCGGAGATCCGTCATGCAAAAAGATGCATTCAGGATGATGTGCCTGGATAATGGCTTATATCCATTCTTATCCATAATTAACGTTATTTATCTAAATTTTTCTCAAAAAGGGTTAATTTTTTCTCTAAATTCCATTGAAGTGCTGCTTTAGGATTTTTCTTTATGAACTTAATACAGCTTGGTGCTGTTAATGTACTGCATTCTGCAACTAATTCGCCTGTGTATGCATTTCTCCAAATGCTTTGCCCAGGCAGAAAAGCATAAGTTAAGGTATTGCGGTTTATTTGCTTTATCGTTTGATAATCTAAATGATGTTCAATAGCCGCTTTAACATATTGCTCAGTTAAATTAGTTCTTAAAATACCTTCATCATCAGTAGATAAAACAATAGGTACTTGATGTTTTAAATAATAATTTAATGGGTGTTTCTTTCCTGAAACATTCAAAATAGCCGCATTACTGCTTAAATTAATTTCAACAGGGATGTGATACTTAGTCATATAATTTAAAGTAGTTTGCGCATTTCTTTCTGAGCGGATATCTATACCATGACCAATTCGTTGAGCTTTGCCGATAAAAACGGCATCATGAATATGATAACTTAATTCTTTTTTATTAACAAAATCAGACGTAACTTCTCCCGCATGTAAAGCAATATGAACCTTGGGATACTGGGAGTGTAGATAATTAAAAATACGCATTTGTTGTTCATAGTCTCGTAAAGAAATTAAACCGTCTTCAGGTTGAACTAAATTAACACCTACTAAATTATCTTTAGAGCCAGATACTGCTTCAAAAGCATTTAATGCTTGAGCAAAAAAACTATTCTCTGCTTGTTCACGCAGTACATAATAAAGAAAATTAATTTCTATGTGGCAAGCTTTTTTCTCCGGGTGATGGCTACAACCTAAGAGTTCTCGTGCTTGTATTGTGGCTTCCTTGCTTTTTTGAATCGTTGTAGCAATATTTTTTTGAAATTGCTTATTGCTTAATAAGATTTTTTTGCGTTCGGCAAAGCTGGATACATTGCTTATTAAGCTACCAAAATTGCTGGATTGTGCATTATCAGCGATGTCCATGATCTCTAAATAGTGCTCATTTTGAGCCTCTGCTCGTTTAATAACATGAGCAATTAATTGGGGCCGATAGTTTATTACAATCAGCATATATTTCATAAAAGAATTAAAAAAATGATCGTGTGCTGATTCTTTAATAGGAGAAAATCCCTTCATTGACCAACTTTGAACTATTTTATTATATAAAAGAGGATCGTTTGCAATAGCCTTACTAGTCACTCCTTTGCATGATTTATTGGGCTCGCTCACTAATAAACTATCCGTATGGACACAATAATTTGCATCAGCAATTAAAGAAAGCATAGCTTCTGGAGAAGGGCCTCCTGCTAAATGATAATGCAGCTCACCGCCTTTAGGCATTTTTTTTAAAAAACTATATAAATTAGAAGGATTATTTTTTAAGCGATTAAAATAAGTATTTATATCTGCATGAAGAGGGGGGATGCAAAATAGGCTTAAAATAAATAAAATAGCTTTAGTGCCATTCATCATGTGTTTAAACTTTTGTAAAAAGCAATTATCGCATATATCTGTATATATATTCAACAGATAAAGGACAAAATATTTTCTTAAATAAACTCTAGCCCTATACTCACTACTAATTAAGCTTATAAGTTATTTTAGGATTTATCTCTTCATCAATAAAATCAGCTTCTGTTAGCACTTTTCTAAAATCACCACTATAATCTTGTACTGCAAATATATTTATAAAGCTTAAAATTTGTCTTTATAGAGATTTTTGCAGTTATTTAACGCATTGAATAATGAATTTCATTAAATGCAGCATGCGCGTTGAAACTAACATATTCTGGAGCATTAACATATCCAGCATGAGCAATTTCTTTTGCAACTGGATTAACCGTTATTTTAGCAACTGGTCTATTAGGAATGCAATTTTTAACATTTTTATCTGGTAAAATTATAACACTATTTTTATCATACGCAATGTTTAAAATTGTTAGCGCATGCTGTAATCTTCTGCAATCGCGTTCATTTCTTCCTCGAACTGATGGCTCACTAGAATCTGGCCATGATCCGCGAATTGATTGTTTATTTTCTGCTGTTGGGTTAGAAGAGTTTTCAAATAAATGTGCTAGTGCAGCTTGACATAAAATGTCAATTTCTGATTCAGAGAAAGTAGTTTTATTGTTATTAATCATGTTGCCTCCTATTTTTTAGGTTATTATAATTATAGATCAATATGCAAGATAAAATTTTTTTTCAATTTTATTTAGTGTCTGTTGACATTCCACTTGCCGCTCAGGCATAAAACGCAGGGTGTAATCAAATAATCAATATTTATGTTCAAAAATCAGATGCCGTTATATATACTCATGACATCCGATTGTATTTCTTGTGTATTCATAGCAAAATGTGAGAAATCTATTATTTCATGGATGAACAATGCTTATTAAATTTTTTAAGTCGCTTTGTTACAGTGTATTAATGTTAGGGTTAAACCTAACTTATGCTCAATCTGAAAATAAAAATAATTTAGAGATCCATATAGGCATCTATGCTCCATTTTCTGGCGGGCAAGCATTTATTGGTAGAAATATATTAAATGTTATGGAAACAGCTTGTGATAAAGTGGTTAAGACTCCTATTCATTATTCTCTTTATACTTTAGATGACTCTACTAAATCAGAAAAAAATGCTATAGCAACCTTACAGAAATTTATAGAAGTTCATCAAATTAATATCCTAGTAACAGAAGGTTCTAAAAATGGCTTAATGGTAAGGTCTTTAGCTAAAAATAATAATCTTTTGCATTTTAGTATGGCTAATAACCCGTATATTGCCGATGGAAAAAATAATTTCCTTGCTTGGAGCCCTGAATATGAGCAATCGCTAGTAATAATGAAAAATCTAAAGCAAAAAAAGATTAAAGAAATCGAGCTTATTTCCACAGATGTATTTAATGTAGCTAATGCCAGTATTAATGCCTTGTTGCAAAAAAATATTAATTTTTCAATAAATTCTATTGCGCAACAAATTAATAATCAAATGTTAGAGAAAGACAGCCTTGGATAGCAAATAAATAAAAAGGCTCAGCAGTTTATTGCTGAGCCTTTTATAAGGGGGTTTTTAACTATCGATTAGTTGCTAGAGCCATTCCTTCCAATACGGTTAAAGCAGCATATAACTGATAATCTTGGTGAATTAAATCACTTGTATCCATTTGATTTTTAGCAGTTTTATTTTCAGTATTGTTTTTATTGATTAAATGTCCGCTTAGATCTGCTTCGCTAAAACCAGTTAAATCAGTTTTCTTTTGAGAGGTTTTAGGTACATCCATTTCCTCGACTACGATATCAGGAACAATACCTTTAGCTTGAATTGAAGTTCCTGATGGCGTGTAGTAAAGCGCAGTAGTTAATTTAATTCCAGTTTTTCCATCTAAAGGAAGAACTGTTTGAACTGAGCCTTTTCCAAAGCTTTTTGTTCCTAAAATAAGCGCTCTTTTATTGTCTTTTAAAGCGCCTGCTACAATTTCTGAAGCAGAAGCTGAACCATTATTAATAAGCACAACAATAGGGGCGTTATTTAAAACATCTCCTGGGTTTGCTAAAGCAGTAAACTTAGAGCCAGGTAATCGTCCTTCAGTATAAACAATTAACTCTGGTTTACCTGATTTATCATTACCTAAAAATGCATCAGATACTTGGATTGCTGAATCAAGTAAGCCTCCAGGATTATTTCTTAAATCAAGAACTAAACCTTTTAATTTGCCATTAGCTTGTTGTTTTAATTGGGCAATGGCTTTTAACATATCTTTTCCTGTTTGCGCTTGAAATTGTGTTAAACGAATATAGCCATAGCCTTCGCTTAGCATTTTACTTTTTACACTTTTAATCTGAATTACTTCACGAATTAAATCAAATGTCAGCGGTTTACTGACCCCTTTACGTAATACGGTCAGCTCAATAGTTGAACCTGATTTTCCTCTCATTAGATTCACTGCGTCTTTCAGTGTTAAACCTTGTACTGATTCTTTACCTAATTTAATAATATAATCTCCTGATTTAATTCCCGCTTTAAAGGCAGGTGTATCAACAAGAGGTGTAATTACTTTAACGACGCCGTCTTCCATGGTTACTTCAATCCCTAAACCTCCAAATTCGCCCGTTGTGGATGTTTGTAACTCTTGATATTCTTCTTCATTTAGATAGGCGGAGTGAGGATCTAAGCCTCCAACCATTCCTCGAATGGCATTATCAAAAAGTTCTTTATCATCGACAGGTTTCACATAGTATTTTTTAATTTCGCTAATGGCATTCGAAAAGCGTTGGACATCTTCCAGCGGTATGCGTTTTGCTCCCGTATTGTCTGTACTAGTATCATCAGCAGCAAATCCTATAACAGGAATAGCTAATGTGAACGCATACACTAAACCCAAAGTACGGGGAAGTATTTTTTTAACCATGGCGATCTCCTCAGATGCAAGGCCACAAAATCAGCCACCTACTTGTTATTATTAATTTAAAATGCAATTTAAATGCCAAGTAGTTTTCAGTTACTTAAGCAAGCCAATCTAAAGGTGAGATTGCTTTCCCTCGTAGCCTTATCTCAAAGTATAGGCCGTTTTGTTTAATACCGCCGCTATGACCAACACGAGCAATCTGTTCATTTTGCCGAACCATTTGCCCTTTCTTTTTAAAGAGGGATTGATTATGAGCATATAAAGTCATGAATCCTTGACCATGATCAATAATCAATAATAAACCATAGCCTTTAAGCCAATCACTAAATACTACCTTCCCTGGATAAATTGCAGTAACTGTAGTTCCTTCATCGGCAAAAAATGTCACTCCTTGATTTATCTTTTTTAAGCTTTTATTGTTTGTTAAAACAGGGGGCGGCAATTTTTTGCGCATGTTAATAAAAGGCACACTGTTTTGAACAACACTTTGTTGTGCTAAAGAAACTAGTAAATGAGATAGGTTTTTTTTATCTTTTTCGAATTCATGTAATTTGTTTTGTTTGGTTTCTATTTCGCTCTCAAGCGATTCTATGAGGGCTATATGATAGCTTTTATGTTGTTTAAACTGCTGTTGCTCAGCGAGTAACTGTTTTTGTAACTGTTGATTGAGGCTTAGTTCTTTGTTCAATAATTCTTTATTTTCATTAAGTTTCTTTCGTGTTAAATCAATTTGATCAATAAGGTTTTGTCGAGATTTAATAATATATTGGTAATAAGTTAATAATTGATTAATTTTATTAGGATTTTCTTGATTAAGTAGCCATTTTAAGGGTTGATATTCACCCATTTGATAACGAGTCCGTATATGAGCAATTAACATCTGTTGTTGCGAACTAAGCTGATGATTTAAATCCATGACTTTATTTTGCAGAACAGCAATTTTTTGCTGAGTGAGCTTCATATTGCGTTGTGTGATCCGAAGCTTTTTAATTCCTTCCCCTAGTTGTTTTTCCGTACTGGCTAATTCTTTATTTAATGCACCTCTTCGATCATGCGCAGAAGCAATAGTACGTTTTAGAAGAGCTATTTTATCATTAATTTGATTCAATTTAGTTTGCGTTTGACTTACAGAGGATACAGCCGGAGTATTAGCGTGTAGGACATAAGGGAAGAAAAGATTTATTATGATAAAACCTAAGCAACCATTTTGTAATACATTAGACTTCTTTCGAAACTCTACTGTAGAGGCAAATTGCTTCGTCGATTCGGTGCTCGAATCCTCATGTACTTGCGTGTACACTCCGGTTCTCCGCTCCGAGTCTCCTCGCACTTTGCTCTCTGCAGCGAGTTTCGAAAGAAGTCTATTCTTTTTATTCATGATTTTTGTCCAACAGGTTATGTCCTGTCATTTCCATTGGAGGCGTTATTCCAATTAAATGTAGCAAGGTAGGTGCTATATCAATTAAACTTCCTTGAGCCGTATTAAAATGCCATCCACCGCCAACATATAAAAAGGGCACAGGATCATTGGTATGTGCTGTATGTGCTTGATGAGTCGTTTCATTGAACATTTCTTCCGCATTTCCGTGATCAGCGGTGATTAATAGTTTTCCTTGTAATGGTTTTAGTGCTTGCCATACCCTATGCATACATCGATCTAAACATTCTATAGCATGTATAGTCGCATCAAGGTTGCCACTATGTCCCACCATGTCGGCATTGGCATAATTGCAAATAATGACATCATATTCCTGATTATTAATGGCATGTACTAAAGCATCAGTTAATTCCGGAGCACTCATTTCTGGCTTTAAATCATAGGTAGCTATTTTGGGCGATGGAATTAAAATTCTTTGCTCATTAGGGAAGAGTTGTTCATTGCCTCCATTAAAGAAAAAAGTAACATGAGCATATTTTTCTGTTTCTGCTATTCGTAATTGTTTTAATCCGTGGTTTGCCAGTATTTCTCCTAAAGTATTTTTCATGGAGATAGGAGGAAATAATAGGGTCGTAGGTAAATTTTTATCATACTGAGTCATGGTAGCAAAGAAAGCAAGCTTAGGTTGTACGGCTCTTATAAATCCTGAAAATTTAGGATCGATGAATGCAGCTGTTAATTGCCGCACTCTGTCAGCACGAAAATTGAAGCATAAAATTGCATCGCCCTCTTCAATTGCAGGTGCATCACCAATTTTGGTTGGCGGAATAAACTCATCACTTAAGTTGTGTTGATAAAAATAACTAATAGCTTCTTCAGCATTAGTAAAATGGTATTCGGATTGGTTTTGAGTCAGTAATTTATATACAGGCTCTATTCTCTCCCAACGTTGATCTCGATCCATTGCATAATAACGACCGCTTAATGAGCTTATAGTGACTAAATCATTATTTTGTAGATGCTGAGTTAATTGTTTTAAACTAGAGAGCACACTTTGAGGGGGAGTGTCTCTACCATCAAGAAATAAATGCAAGTAAATTTTTTTAATGCCTTGGCTAGAGCATTGATCTAAAATAGAAAAAAGATGTTCTTCATGGCTATGTACCCCTCCTGGTGAAAATAACCCCATGAGATGCAATGCCTTTTTTGAGTGAGTTAAATAGTTAGTTAGTTCTGTTAAGGCGGTATTTTCAATTAATTTACCTTGTTTAATGGCTTGATTAATACGCGTAAAATCTTGTTGAATAACGCGCCCAGCACCAATATGCATATGACCTACTTCAGAGTTGCCCATTTGCGCATCAGGTAAGCCTACTGATAATCCAGAGGCATCTAATAAAATATGAGGGCAATTTTGCCACCATTCATTCCATTGTAGTGTATTAGCCATTGCAATGGCATTATGTTTTTGTTCATTGCTATAACCCCACCCATCTAAAATCATTAATACTAGGGGTACTTTTGTTGCCATAAAAAAATCCTAAATATCACTATTAAGCTGGAGCAAGTATAACGCTATGAAATTTAGAGGTATAGCTTTTCCTACTAAGCTTTATTGTTTATGGAATTTGGAGTAAGGGGTTTAATATATTGAGTTAAACTTAATTGATGTATAGAGTTAACTCCATAATGGCTTTTTAATAATAATAAGGTGCTCCAACCCCACCAATTTTTTGTCCAATGTCGATCATAAGGGTTGGCTAAATCTGTTCTTCGCCATACTTGTTTGTTTTTATTATCCCAATAGAACATTGGCGCGATGTCTAGATTATCTTCTTTATAGAATGCTTCAGGGAAAGGGATCATATCTAAAGCAGCATAATGTTCTGGAGCTAGGCCTGTGTAGTACGTATTGAATACTTCATCAGCCGATTGTTGAAGCGTTGATAAAAGCATGGTTCTATTGACTTGATTTAATGGATTAAAATAGGAGCTATCTCCATACACAACCCACTGTGTACCCGAAGCATTATGAACATGAATACCGTGTTTGTTTTCTTCTTGGTGCATATAGCTTGCAAGTAAAGAGCCTAATACGGCAGGAGCAACAACTTGACTCAGCTCCTCTCTTGGCGTACGTAAATGTCCAGCAGTAAACTGATCCGAAAGATAATGTGCTGCAAAAGCTTCCATCGCATAAGCTTGTTCTAGATCAAGACGCTCTCCACTTTGCTTTGCTTTTATAGCTTGTTCTAAGGCTAGTTGATGTCCATGAGTATAAGCGATGATATTATTAGGAGTAAAATGATCAAAGTCCTCCATAGCGAGTAATAAATAACGTCCTGGATAAAGCCACCATCCATAACGAGAGCAACCTCCTCCAGTAATACAATTGATTTGTCGTCCTATTTCATTCCCTATACGCGTATAAATTTTTTCTGCTGACTCTCCGTTTTCCACGCCTTTTTCTACAGCATACAATTCTTCTTTAATGACTCGGTTTAATTCATTAACTTCATATACTGCCAAAGGGTTTTTAGCAAATGTTTTATAGACATCTTTAAAGCGGGTTTGTCGTTGCTTGTCACTAATCCCATGACTAATGGGTCTACCTAGAATGCCGTATAAATCACCTAAACTTATAATATCTGCATAATTTAATATTAAGTTATTCTTTAAATGAAGGGGAATCTCTGTTTTTGCAGGCTCTTCTGCATTAAGCTGCAAAGCCACTTTTTGTCCCGCAGTCCAATATTCAGATAATGAAAATGTATGCTTATCGCTAGCATGAGATAAGTTAGAAAAACTAAATGTGGTAAATATTAAGCTTGCAATTAAACGCTGTGACGATTTTTTCATTTATTCCTCATTATTTAATGCAGTGGAGGCACTCAAAATATTATAACCATTCGTGAGTTTATTTAATAGCCGCATTCAACGCTCTGAATAGACTAGTTTTATTGGTAGGAACCATTGTAATGTCAGGGTAAACGCATCTAAACGTACATTATAAATCCAAAACGCCTACGTTCCGCGCTTTATGCTTTCAATTGGCCTTAAGTTTTTGTTGACTATAAAGTCCGTTCATGCTGAGGAGGCGCGTTAGCGCCGTCTCGAACTGATGTATCCCCACG
>CAMFHA010000059.1 GCA_945952115.1 uncultured Legionella sp.
GATTAAACCTGTGCTTTTGAGTATTTGTCAACTAAAACTTAAGGCTAATTGGAAGCTTTATGCGCGGAATCCAGACTATCCCTCACTTCAAGGCCGTCTGAATGCTGTGCATAAAGCACAGCACGTAGGCAACAGAGACGCTTTTAGTGCTCAAAATTTAGATGCGTTTACTCTGACTTCGTTGCACTCTCACTCGGCTTTAGTCATGTATTGGTGTACACTCCTTCGCCTCATTCAAATGCGCCTTGTCTAAAACTTAGTGGGCAACGCTATAGCAGCTATTTTCTTCAAAAAAAATTAATGCTGCAAACAATACATCGATTTAGATAGAATGCCAATTTTTACAATTTATTACAAGAAAACTGTTCGATTTCGGTTAATTAACAATACTAATTTATCTGTAATATAATACTCAAAACCAAAAACTTTTCTCGATACAAATTTTTGTTTTAAATCAATCAGCTAAAGCTTGAGTTAATTGTTGATGAATTCCATTGAAGCCACGATTACTCATTACTAAAATTGCATCTCCAGGACGAGCTTTCTCAACTACTTCTTTAATTATTTCTTCATTATTTTTACAAATTTTATGAGGAAAAACCCATTGACTAGCAACAGAGCTAAGATCAAAATCATTGGAGTCAAGAATAAAGGTTTCATATGCATTAGTTAAAGCAGCTGGCATTGAGTTATTGTGTACACCAGTTCGCATAGTATAAGAAGCAAATTCCATCACGACAAAAATACGCTCATGCCGTTTACTTTGTTTTAATGCATCAAGAGTTTTGGTAATTGCCGTTGGATGATGTGCAAAATCATCGTAAACAGTAATATTATTATGGTTAGATTTCACTTCTAAGCGTCTTTTTACTGGAGTGAACTCCTCTAAAGCATGTGCCGCAATTTGAGGCTCAACTCCTGCATTAAAACTTGCAGCAATAGCTGCCAATCCATTTTCCACATTAAAACGACCAATTAATGACCAATTAACTTGTGTTACTTCCTCTCCTAAATGGAACACCTTAAATGAACAACCACTGTCATCCAATAATTGCGCTGACCAGTGGGCTTCACCTGATAAACTTAACTCTTGAACTTGAGAATAAACTCCTCGCTCTAATACAGTATTTAGAGCATGATCATCACGAGGTTTAATTGCTACACCATTTGCAGGGATAGTACGAAGCAAATAATGAAATTGTAATTGAATCGCTGCTAAATTTTCATAAATATCTGCATGATCAAATTCAAGATTATTAAGAATTGCAATATTGGGTCTATAGTGCATAAATTTAGGACGTTTATCAAAAAAGGCGCTGTCGTATTCATCCGCTTCAATAACAAACCACTCCCCTTTTCCTAAACAAGAACTGGTATTAAAATCAGTAGCAACTCCTCCTATTAAAAAACCAGGGTTTAGTCCCGCCTTATCTAAGATCCATGCAATCATTGATGTCGTAGTTGTTTTCCCATGAGTTCCAGATACAGCAATAACTTTATATTGACTTAAAATATGTTCGGCTAGCCATTGAGGACCTGAAGTATAAGGTTTTCCTGCATTTAAGACCTCTTCTAGCACAGGCATTCCTCTTTTTATAGCATTACCAACAATCACAAGATCAGCCTGTAAAGCCAAAGTTGAATCATCGTAACCCTCAGTCCAAGAAATCCCCTTGGCTTTTAAAAGGTCACTTACAGGAGGATAACATTGAGCATCACTTCCAGTGACCTTATAACCAGCATCTCGTGCCAACAAAGCCAAAGCGCTCATAAATGTTCCACTTAAACCTAAAATATGCAAATGAGTCATAATTTATCGCCAAAAAGATAAAGTTAATACATTAACTGCTACTAGGCCAAAAGCAGCTAATACCGATTGAATGGGGCTAGTATTTAAAGCATATTTATAAATATGAACAGTTACAATAAATTGCCAAATAGATAAACCCAAGGTAATAAATAAATACATCACACCAATAAATAAAAATATAGGATTTTTTAAATTAGCATGAGTTAAATAAGGATCCATTATAAATAAAGGCATCGCTAAAATATGAATAATACAATGGACAAATAATAAACTACTTATTGTCTGTATAATGCGTTTTTTTAAACCTCTAAAATATAAAATAATAGTTGTATAAATAATAAAAGAAAATACTAGACTAAGACCTGCAATAATTACAAACCAACTATTAGTAAAATTAAAATCCGATAAACTCCATTGAATAGACATTACCATAGTAAATAATAATACGGCAACGAACAATAAATCCATCGAATAAGGACTATTTTCAGGACTTTCCTGAAGTAAGCAAATATTCCAATAATTAGAAAGCAATTGTTTTATGACATTCATAGTCACTTCTTAATAATTTTTTTAATAATACTTAATTGTTGCACTACAGGCTGATCCCAAGGGCCTGAAATCTTATAACTGTACGCTGTTATTTTTTGCATGCTCTGATTGATAATTTTATTAGCAGCCCACGCAGCAATTCCTACAATAGGACCTCCAGCAATAGTAGCTACTATAGGTAAACTTGCAGTGATGTGAGGAGAAATATTTAAATTTAAATCATACATTCTTCGAACAATATCTAAATCTCCTTTCATGCTAGCATAAGCTACTGGCCCATCCAAATAACTATCTTGAGTATTAATTATTCCTTGACCTACCGCAAAATTGCCCTTAAAAATATCAAAACTATACCCTTCGTGAGAAAGATCACTAAAATCTAATTTTAGTCTTCTCGGAATTGTTTGCAAACTAAGAATACTTAACAATTTGCCTAAACCTAGTTTTTCTTCAGTCTCGGGACTTAAATGAGTAATTCGACCATTGTTGAGCTGTAAATACATTGTGCCAGCTAGACTTTTTAAAGAAAAATCATCCAAACGACCATTCCATCCACCATTAAAGACTAGATCGCCTTTTTTAGATTCAACAGCTGGAGTTATTCCCCAAGTATTCAAACTTTTACCTAAATCATTAAAATGCAATTTAAACTGCAAACCAGTATGATTTATTTTATTTTTTTTCACCCATTCTCCATTGATTGTCAATTGATAAATCGGTGAATCAATCCGACAATAGTCAATAGACCAATGTTCTGAATTAGAATGACTTTTTAAAGTAAGATCACCTATTAAAATAGTTCCTACCGATAACTTATCCACTCTAAGATTTAGATTAGGTATTTGCTCAGGATTTAAGTCCGAAACACCATTATCTGTTTTTACTAATTTTATTTTATCTAAAGATAAATAATGAACAAAACCACTTATTAAGTTATTCGCTACAGTATAAGTTAAATCCGCTGCAATTTTTTTCTGTTTTATATTAAAGGTCCAATCATGATTAGGAAGAATTGTTCCTTTAACGCGAAAATCATCCCACTGCTGCTTTAAAAAAGTAAGCTTGTTTAATTTCAAATTAAAAGCTCGTAAGTTATTTAATACAAAAGAATTTTTATTATTTTTAAATTGGGCAAAAGTCTTCTTCCATTCCTCAATATCAAAACCATCTAAAGAACCCACTAAAGATAAGCCAGGTATTTTTTGATCTACAGCAGTATTAGACCCTAAACTGATTTCCCCTGATGTCAAAGCTAATTCTTTTTTCTTATTTTGTTCAAATAAAAGATCTGTACTTAATTTATTATTGTAATTTGCTCTAAGACGAATAGTTTTTTCTGCATTAAAATCTAAATTCACAAGCAATGGAGCTTTTTCTTTATAGTTTTTACTTAAAGGCGCAGGAACTTTAATACTTAACCCTTTTAGAGTACTGCTAAGAGTTAAGTGATCTAGTTCATTGGGATTTGAAGTTATTTTAAATAAAGCATTAACAGTGAACATTCCTTTAAATAAAGAAAAAATAGGTGTATTAAATTTAGCTTTAAGTGAATCAATAGTACATTCACCGTTAACATCAATACGAGTAATAGGTTGAGGAGTTTTCTCTGAATGTATCTTAATATCTAGAGGATAATCAAACGCAGTTCCGGCTAAGGTGCTTTCAGTTACACCTGTTTCATTAAAAGCTAAATACCCAGTAACATCTTCAATAGGAAGTGAAAATAAATGATGTTTTATCTCAATTTCATTATTTTTTAAATGAAGTGTTCCTTGAACTAAATTATCATCATTTTCTGGATATAAAGGAACTTCAATTTTTAAATCTAATAAAAAAATGCCTTTTAAAACCAGCATTTTTAATTTATTTAATTGCTTTTTCAAAGGAGATGCAATAACAAAATTTAACATTTTCTGAGCTGGTCCATCAATAATACTATGGATTAAAAGTGTTTCTTTATCTTTGCCTATATCGTCAATACGTAAATGCATTTGTTTAATAGGAACTCCTTTGGCATTTCCATCAACAATGTCAATATCTAGATTACGATTTTTTAATCGAATATAAGCTTCTATATCTTTTATTAATTGCCATTTAGGAGTTATTAAAATATTACCGCCGAGTGCATGACTAACAATAGAAAACTCACCTGTATTATTATCAAATGGAAAATCTTTAGCTAAACCATTAATAATTATTGTTCCTGTGGCTTGCTTAATACGTTTAATATCCTGATTTAGCCAATTAAATAATTTAATTTTCATATTTTCTTTTGGAAGATAAGGCATCCATTGTTGAAGATTTTTGGCTGAAAAATCTAAGCCTAAACGTATAGCTCCTAAAGAGGTTTTGCTTACACCATCCATTACTCCTTGCATACTTATAGTTAATTCAGGCTGACTTAAGGCAAAGCGATCTACACTTACTCGTAACCCATTACTCAACTCTTTCCAATCAATAGCCCCATTTAATAAAGTTAAATTCTGTTGAGGATAGTTGTTTATTTTGATACTAGTATTTTCAGAGTCTAATTCTAAATGCCCTTCTTGAGGTTCCCATTGAATAACTCCAGATAAATTAGTCACTTCAGGAACATTTTGATATTGAGCCCAGCTCAATTGATCAAAGCGAGTCAATAAATAAATCGGCTGATTGTTTTTAAATACTAATTGAAAATCATCTAAATTGCCTTTCGGTTTTAGCCAATTAAGTTCTTGAGCTAATTGAGGCCATTGACGTGCTATCGCTACTCTTAAAGATTCTAACAAAATGTGTTTGGAATAAATTAAATAGCTTTGTTGCGTTTTATCAAATTGAATAGATACTTGATTTTCTGGCCAATGTGTTTTATCAAGATCAAATTGAATTTGATCTGCATTATATAACCAACCCTGGCTGGTAGGTTTCCAAGACATATTGGCATAAAATGCAGGAATGAAATTTTCTTTATCTTGATTATTCAATACCACATCATTGAGAGAAAGTTGAGACTGAGCAGAGGAAATTTCACCATGATTTAAATCTAACCATAAAGAAACCGTGGCATTACCTTTTTTTACGTAGTGTGATTGAGGAAAAAATAATTCTTGCCATTGAAGAAGAAGAAGCCTTTTTCCTGAAAAATAAATTTTACCTTGAGTTTCTTTATAATGTTTTGGATCAAAATTAATTTCTGCCATCCATTTAATTAGAGAAGATTTTTTTTGATTAATTCGTGCACGACCCTTAATTTTGTAATAACCGCTTTTATTCACCATAGAAAAATTAAACTGTTTTATAGGGAGTAATTTTTTATCATCCACATAAAGCTCAACAGAAAGATTTCGAATGATTAAGCGCTCTTGTTGTGTGAGAGCACTAAGCACTTGATCTAATGTTTCTTTAGTGGATTTATTGCGGTCGGGAGTATCTTTTACTCCCTCCATACGCCATTCATTTCCTTCTTTTCGCAATACAATGCGACCATCTTTTAAATAAAGTAACCCAGGCTGAATCTGTCCATGAAGAAGTGATTTAAAAAGATTAATACCAATGAATAACTGCTTGAAATAGAGAGAATGAGTTTGATCTTGAATTGTAAAATGATCTAATTTCAAAACGGGATGAAACCAATACCAACCTGTTTCTAAGCTTTGAATAGTCACTGGTTGACCAATTAACTGTGATAAACTGGTTTCTATATTCTTTTTATGTTCTTTTACTAAAGGAGTTAAAGAACGAAACAAGCTTGAAAGCACGGCTGCTAAAATAATAAGGGCAGAAAGGCTTATCCAAACTCTTTTTAATATTAAATTGAAGCGGGCTTTATTGATCATTATTTTTTACCATAGAGCAAACCTAAATCACATACCCTTCTTCTCGCATTTTGGCTAGCTTATAGCGTAAAGTTCGCTCACTAACACCTAATAAAGCAGCTACTCGTTGTCTATTACCTGACTGTTCATCCAGAATTTTCTTAATAAAGTCAAATTCATTCACTTGTAAATTTTTTTGTTCCGGTGATTTATCTTCTATTAAAGTACCTGCACCTGAACTATCAGTAGATAATTGCAAATGTTCTGTTTCAATAATACCTTGTACCTGCAAAACTAAAGCACGTTGAATTACATTATCCAACTCTCGAGCATTTCCTGGCCACTGATATAGTAACATTGCTTTTTGCGCAGCAGAACTAATTACTGGGATTATTGGTTCTTTATGACAATGTTTACGTATTAAATAATTTGCAAGAGGAATAATATCATTTTTCCTTTCTCTTAATGGATGCCATTGTAATGGAAAGATATTTAATCGGTAAAATAAATCTTCTCGAAAACGCCCTGCTTCTACTTCAGCTTTTAATTGTCTATTAGTCGTAGCTAAAATTCGAACATCCAAACTAATCATTTTATTAGAACCAATCCGCTCTACTTCTTTTTCTTGGAGTACTCTAAGCAATTTAGCTTGTAAACTTAAAGTCATTTCGCTGACTTCATCCAGTAATAAAGTTCCTCCTTGCGCTTGCTCGAATTTACCTGGTGTTGATTTATAAGCACCAGTAAAAGATCCCTTTTCATAACCAAATAAAGTAGCTTCTAACATTTGCTCAGGAATAGCTGCACAATTGATAGCGATAAAAGGATGCTTTCTTCTGGGTGAGTGATCATGAATGAAATGAGCAAGAACCTCTTTACCAGTACCACTTTCTCCGCTAATCATAACGCCTACATCAGATTGAGCTACTTTAAGAGCCATACTTAATAATGCTTGACTCTTCGGATCTTGAGCAATAGGTACTCCATTTTCAATAATTAAATCATTTTTTATATATTGATTTATTTTTTCATTAAGCGATTGAGCACTAAATGGTTTTTGTAAATAATCTACTGCTCCGTAACGAATAGCATTTACTGCGTCTTCAACTGAACCATACGCTGTCATTAAAATAACCGGTATATTAGGACGATTTTTTTTAATCGTGCTTAATAACTGATTTCCGTCTAGATTATCCATACGAACATCTGTAAGCACTACTGAAGGGTTATGTAATTCTAAAAGAATTAAAGCTTCTTTCCCATCCTTAGCAGTGATGTAGGTATGCCCCCCAATAGTCATGGTTTCGGCGAGCGCCTCTCTTAAAACAGGATCATCTTCAACAATTAAAACATGGCTCATAAAAACTCTCTATCTCAATTCTGCTGATTTTTTATTCCCAGGTATAGTAATATGCACCTGAGTACCCTCATTTAAAGCAGACTCTAAATGGACTGTCCCCTTATGTGCTTTCACCACAGCAAAAACCACAGCCAATCCTAATCCAGTTCCTTGTGCTTTAGTCGTAAAAAACGGCAAAAAAGCTTGATTTTTAACTTCCTCAGCCATTCCCTTACCATTATCCTCTATTGATATTTGTATACCTAAATTGTCAACGGAAGCAAGTGTTAAATTTATTTCTGAAGCTCCAGATTGGAGAGCATTAATAATTAAATTTAAGACAGCGCCAATAAGTGACTCACAATGAATAGATAATTCATCAATAAGTAAATAATTATTTGTTTTTAAAACTGCTGCATAATTCTCAATATAAGGTTGCGCACGTAACACCAACTGAGAACACCAGTCTGACATACTCATTAAACTTAAATCGATTGAAGTACCTCTTGCAAATAATAATAAATCTTGTATCTGCTGTTCGATACTTCCATGGCAGTCTTGTAATCTATTCAACCAAGTTTTAGTACGAGAATCCAAATCAGGCAAATTATGTAAATGTTCGGTATACAGCATTGCTGAAGCTAAAGGCGTTCTTATTTGATGCGCTAATTGCGCAGTCATAGTTCCTATCGAAACCAGACGTTGATCATTTTCTTTTTCTTTTTCATATTCCCGACTCGCGGTAATATCGGCTAAAGTAATAAGAACGCCTGGTAAACTATCTAAAGCAGAAATAGCAACATGTACACGTCGACCACTGGCTAAAGAGACTTCATGACCGTCATCGTCACGAGGAACAAAGGCTTTTTGAATAATATCCAACCATAAAGCCCCAATTAAGCCATAACCCAACATTGTTTCAGCTAAAGGATTAAGCCATACTACCTTTCCTTGTGAATTTAAAATAACTAAAGCAGTAGGCAAACTAGATAAAATATCCCATTCCGATAAATCGATCTGAGGTCTAACTGCACAAGTATGATAAGTTGAATGATGCATAACCAATAGTTATTAAAAGGTTCTAATAAGACTCTAACAAATTTTAAGACAAAATAAAATATGATTAAAATCAAGAAAATAGGCGAGGTTAATTCTCTCTAAAAGTTCACAATACTAAATACTTAATAATAAAGCACTATTCATTTAGACAAAGGCTGGCCTATTTCTCTTATTTTGTGCCCCATCATTAAACGCTCCTCAATTTGTTCTAAAGCAAGGCCCGTAGTCTCTGGAACAAAGAAATAAACCAATAAAAAAGCAATAATACACGCTACACCAAATAAAGAAAAAATGAGTTGATGAATTTCTTGATAAACACTTAAGAAATATAAAGAAATAATAAAATTAACAAGATATTGCATCACAGTCGCAATACTCATTGCTAATCCACGTACTTGTATAGGGTATATTTCTGAAATGATTACCCAAAATAATGAACCTACACTAATACAATAGCCAGCTACATAAAAACAAAAAAACAATAAAATAATGATTTTCTGATTTATAAAATTATTAAATAAACCATTAATAATAAATAAACTACCAGCAGCAATAAAAGTACCTGTTAATAATAAACGTCTTCTACCTAATCTATCTACACAAAGTAAAGTAATAATTGTAAAAATAAAATTAACTGCTCCAATACAAAATGTCGCTAAAATGGCATTTTGTACTGGAACAAAACCTGCAGCTTCAAAAAGCATTGGTCCATAATACAAAATACAATTAATACCTGATAATTGTTGAGATATTCCTAAAACTGTGCCAATTAATAACACATAAAAAATAGGTTTTTTAACTAACGAAGAGTACGGTATTTTGGGTTGAACCAAGTTTTTATTAAGAATACTTAACTCTCTCTCTATATTATGATCTCTAGATCTTATTTTTTTTAGTAAAATACGAGTTGGCTCATAGCCCTTTTTTTTGATTATCCAACTGGGAGCATCTGGAATAAATTGCATACCGATCAATAATACAACACTAGGAAAACTAGCCAACATGAGTAAGTAAGGCCAACTATCTATTGAGTCATTGTGTAGCAGATATCCAATAAAATACGCCATAGCTTGACCCAAAGTAAGGGCTAAGCCATTGATTAAAAATAGAGCACCTCGGTGTTTTGGAGGAGCCATTTCTGCAATAAAAAGAGGAGTAGCATAAGCTGCAATGCCCATACACACTCCACTAAAAAAACGCCCGATTAATAAAGAAGAAAAAGAAAAAGCTGATGCGCAACTTAAAATGCTAATAATATAGCTCAATGCAACAATTTGTAATAATAAACGTCGACTAATGCGATCTGCAAAAAAACCGCTGAGGGGAATACCAAAAATACCTCCAAATAGACTAACTCCAACTATCTGTGACCATTGCCAATTCGACAGGTGCAAATATTGACATACTTCATCATGTATATTCGCCATCATAGTGGAATCAAAACCTAATAAAAATCCACCAAAACCTGCGATTAAAGTAATTAGTACGATAAACAAATGTGTTTCCTTTTTTAATTAGTCTAATTCATCAGCAATTATTCACTGAGTATGTCGCAAACATCATATTTTTCTCCTCTGACATGATCAAAAATTCAAGGAATCTACTGAAACCTTGAATCTGCTATTCCTCTGAACGAATACTTTTATTTTTTTCTAAAATACGTTTTGTAAATAAACTTCTTAAATAAAATCCTCTAGGCAAGGTTTGTACTTTATTACCCTCAATATCAAAGCAATAACATAATGATTTGCCATCAGCGGCCTTAGGCCTTATTTGCAAATAATCTCCCGCGCTAGCATCTAAAGTTTCTAAATAACCCATGCTTATTTGAGAGCTTAAATAAGTCCAATCTGATTCTAAAATACTCTCTTCTTCTTTACTAGGTGACCAGATAAATCCTCTCCCTACTCGTCTTTGGCCATAAGGAATAGATTTATCTCCTTCTATTGGAATCCATAAAATACGTTTTAATTTAGTATAACATCTTGAGGTAAGCCAAGTTTCTTGGTGAATACTAAGTAAAGGAATAGAAGTAATATAAGTAGATTCTATTGGGCTAGAAGAAAAGCCTATAGGCAAAGTTTTAAGTTCAATACTTAAGTCTCGAAAATCAGGTTCAGCTTGAGTTCCAGCATCTGCACCCAACGCTATCTCTAATAGTTGGCCAATAAATCCTTTTCTTTGTTGTGCTGCTTCAGGTATTAAAATATTAAAATGATTAGCCAGTTGAGCAAAACTAAGTCCTTCAATATTCAAACACATAGCTAATAATTCAGCCTCGGTCTTGGGTGGAGTGCTCCTTTGGATTAAGAGCATCTTTATTTCCTTCTTTAATTTCAATAGCTACAGGTTCAATAGGTGGTTTAATTCCCGCTGCTTTAAATCGTGCTGTAATGGCAAATAAAACTTTTGAACGAATTTCAACTCGAGAATGAGTTTGTACATTAATAAAATAACGTGCTTCAAATTCAATTAGTGCTTCATCAATTTTCTTTAAAAAGACCTGCGATGGTGGATCGGGTACAATTTCAGGTATATTGACAAGCACGTTCAAAATAAGTTGTTGGACAATAGCAGGATCATCTGAGCGACATACTTTAATTGGAATTACAGTACGCACAATACTGTCTTGTAAGGTCCAATTAGTAAATGGCTTATTAAAAGTCTCTGCATTAGGTATTAATACCTCCATGTTATCCCAAGAAGAAACCCGCATCGTGCGAATTCCTATATGAGCAACCCGCCCTTCATGCTCACCTAAAGTAATTAAATCGCCCTCTCTTACAGGACGCTCAATAAGCAACATGATCCCACCCACAATATTACTAGCAAAATCGCGTAATCCGAAACCCATTCCTACAGCAAGCCCTCCGAGAATCATAGACATTCCACTTAAATCAATCCCAAGGACGTGTAAAGTAATAAAGGCTCCTAATATGATTATTGCATACTGCGTAAAAATAGAAAGACTATTACGTAGTGCCATATCCTTGGCATTTATATATAACCAGCGATAACAAAATTCTCTTGTCCATTTGGCTGCCCAAATAAAAATCGACAAGACAATAAAAAATTCCACTATGCTTTGGACGGTTATATAAATCCCTGTAAAATGGATAATAGTATAGTGAGCAATTCTATTTAAATTAATCATTACAACTGAATCAGAATGCCATCCAAAAATTTGAAATAATATAAAAATACAAAATAAAAGAAGGATAATACGAAGAATTTTATCAAAGGGTTTTAAAAATACCTCAATCCAAAGCCAACCATTTTCTAAAGAAGAGATCATCCACTCAGATAAAAGCTCTAAAAGATCTGCAATTAATCCTCGTGCAATAATATAGGCTACTAATATAGATAAAATATAAGCTTGATAACGACTCATAGTCCAAGCTAAGTTAATAAAACCAAATAGTCCTATGACTGCAGTAGTAAATAAAGTAATGGGTATTAAAATAATTAACAAAGAAACTGCATTTTTTACATAACGTTTTTGTCCATTTAAAAAAGGATTTAATAAATAGGGAATGACATCTTTACTTTTCCATAAAACCAAAGAAACTGTTAAAATAAACAGCATGAAAAGGCGGTTAAAAATATCTTGCACTATAATAGCTAAAGGTAATAAATGCCCTGTTACCATTAATGCGGTGGTCCAACCGCCAAAAAGAAAAAGCCACTTTAAACGATAATAAAGTTTCACATCTTTCCCCGAAACATCTGAAAGACGCTCTAACAAAGCAATACGAGCAATTAAAATTAAAATCCTAAAAGTAAACCAAACAGTAATTAAACTAGTTAGTAATTGATAATTCGAATAAGCAATACTAGTAAAATAAAATACTAGTCTTAACATAACTAATAAGCATAAATAAAAAATATTTCTTTGAATAATAACTAGGATACCATCATATAAATAACCGGTTAAACGAGAGCGTTCTTTATTGCTCTCCAAAGATTTCAAAAAGTGATTAAAAACAATAAAAAATATACAAATTAAAGATAATAATACCCAAAGAGTAACTCGAGGAAAAAGATCAAGCCATGAATAGCTATCATAAACCTTTAGAAAAAGAATCTTTAAGTATTTATAAACCTGTCCTGGAATAGCTGAAATTTTATGAAGAATAATAGGCCAACTATTAATATTATATTGGGCAAGACTTTGTCTTGTAGAAGTAATTTTTTTTAATTGAAGTTGATAATTATTTAGATTTTTAGACAACTCTTTTTGTAAAGTATTACAAAAATCAATTTGTTGTTTTATATAACTTTGTAAGTTATTAATATTTTTTTTCACCGCAGAATTCAGTGCAAATATAGTTTCTTTATCTACTGAATTTTGCAATTGTTTTAAGGCAGATTCAATTTCTTGGATTTGAGCTAATGAATCTTTATAAACATCTACTACCATCTGCAGGTTTTTGGTATCAAGATTATTTAATAGCAAAATATCTGCTTTAATTGTCCGTTTTTCAATAGTACGTGTATTTATATCATAGTGAATTAAGGCAATATATTGATTGTTAATCAAGGAATCGACTTGTTTATCAATTCCTGTTGTTACAACATTACTAATAGTTTTATTCTTTTTTTCTTTACTTAAGTTCGTTTGATATAAATTAAATAAACGCTTATTTAGTTCAGTTTTCTTTATTTTAATTAGAGCTAATTTTTGCTCTAAATTAAAATGCTCTTCCCAAGCATTAAGTATTTTAGTTTTATCCAACAATTCAAATTTTAACTGTTGTGCAAGATTTATATTTTCTCCAATTAACTCCAGAGTCTTATTACTAATCGTGAGCAAACTTTCAGTTTTAGCTACACGCTCTTGAATATTAATCTCATCATTAGTTAAAGGTAATTGCTGTAAGTATTTAAGTTTTTGATTTAAATCAATACTGTGTTTTTTTTCATTCTCTAAAAATGAATTTAAGCTTTCAATTTTTGCATCAACAATGGTTAAAGAGGCCTTAATTTGTTTTTGCCGATCATCAAATTCTTTTTTATCTTTTGGGGCTATATATTGTTTTATATTATTTATAGCAATGATAAGAAAATTCTTTTCTTGTGCTAAATATTCAATCAGTGTTGAAGGATTATCTTGAGTTGTAACAGTAATAGGTTCTTTTTTTCCAGCAGCATGTAGCCCTTGATAATAAAAAAGAGCTATCAATACAATAAAAATATGTAAACACCACTGCAAATATTTAGTGGTGTTTACAATGCTATTATTTTGCTGTAGTTGGGGCAAGTCTAATTCCTAATTCATTTAATTGCGCACTACCTGTTGGCGAAGGGGCGCTAGTTAATAAACAAGATGCGGTTTGCGTTTTAGGAAAAGCAATCACATCTCGAATAGACGTTGAATCAGTCAAGAGCATGGCTAAACGATCAATACCTAAAGCAATTCCGCCATGAGGGGGAGCACCATATTGCAAGGCATCGAGTAAAAAGCCAAATTTTTCTTGGGCTTCTTCTTGGTTAATACTTAATAAATCAAATACAGCCTGTTGTAATTGAGATTGGTGAATTCGAATAGAACCACCACCAATTTCATAACCATTAATCACAATATCATAAGCTTTTGCTAAAGCTTGAGTAGGCTGACTTTTCAATCCTTCAACTGAGAGATTTTGTGGTGAAGTAAAAGGATGATGCATCGATTGCAAGCGATTATTTTGATGATCCATTTCAAACATAGGCCAATCTACAATCCACACTAACTGCCAACCCTCGCTTAATAACCCTCTATCGTGGCCTAATTTGACACGTAAAGCTCCCATTGATTCATTAACGATATGCTCTTGATCGGCACCGAAAAAAATAACATCCCCACTCTTAGCTTCGGTACGTTTTAAAATATTTTGAATAATCTCTTCATTTAAAAATTTTAAAATGGGTGATTGCAAACCTTCTATGCCAGCAGCTAAATCATTAACTTTAATATAGGCCAAACCTTTAGCACCATAAATACCAACAAATTGGCCGTAACCATCTAAATCTTTTCGACTTAATTCACTGCCATTAGGTAATCTCAACGCGACTACCCTTCCTTTAGGAGCATTAGCTGCTGCAGAAAATACCTTAAAATCACACTGTTTTACTAGGTCTTCAATATCAATAAGCTCTAAAGGATTACGTAAATCTGGCTTATCACTACCAAAACGTCTCATTGCTTCTGCATAAGCCATTCTTGGTAGTTTTTCTGGAATAGTCACATTCAGCGTTTCTTTAAATACTAGTTTTAATAAACCTTCAATTAGATTTAAAATATTTTCTTCATCAATGAACGCCATTTCAATATCCAACTGAGTAAATTCAGGTTGTCTATCAGCTCTTAAATCTTCATCTCTAAAGCATCGTACGATTTGGTAATATTTATCAAAACCCGACATCATTAATAATTGTTTAAATAATTGCGGGGATTGTGGTAAAGCATAAAATTGACCAGGATGCACTCTAGAGGGAACTAAATAATCTCGGGCTCCTTCTGGAGTAGCTTTAGTTAACATAGGTGTTTCAATATCGAGAAAATCTTGTTGATTTAAATAATTGCGAATACAACTAATTAATTTATGGCGTAAAGCTAATTTATTTTGCATTACAGGGCGACGTAAATCAATATAGCGATATTTATAACGTAAATCTTCGTTTATAGTTTGATGATCATCAGGTAAAAAAGGAGGTGTAGGAGATTGATTTAATATTTCTAACTCTGTTCCAAGTACTTCTACTGCACCTGTAATCATGCGATCATTGACCATTCCTTCTGGACGTTTACGCACTAATCCTGTTATTTTTACCACAAATTCAGAACGCAATTTTTCAGCAATAGCGAAGGTTGTTTTATTTTCAGGCTCATATACTACTTGTAAAAGGCCTGAGCGATCTCTTATATCTAGGAAAATAACCCCACCATGATCTCGTCGATTATGTACCCATCCACATGCAGTGATTTCTTGATTCAAGCTTGTTTCATTCACTGAGGAACAGTAGTGTGTACGCATAAAACCACCCTTTATTTATTTTATTGTGTTGTTACTAATACAGACGGATTACCCTGCTGCATTACGCCTAAAGAAATTATAAATTTTAATGCTTCATCAATGCTCATACTAAGCTCAATTACTTCTTTTTTAGGGATCATCATTAAAAACCCAGAAGTAGGATTAGGTGTAGTTGGTATAAAAAGAGAAATCATCTCTTCATTAGTACGCTCATTAATTTCAGAGGTTCCTGTTCCCGTTTGAAACGCTAAACTCCATATACCTTTACGAGGATATTCAATTAATAACACTTTACGAAATGCATCACCATTGCTGGATAACACCGTATTAATCACTTGCTTAACCGCATTATAAATGGATCGTACTAAGGGTATTTTTGAAAGAATAATTTCGCCCCAAGCCACCATACGTTGGCCAAAAAAATTAGTTGCAAAAATACCTGTACCTACTAACAAAAGCAAAGATAGGATTACCCCAGCTCCAGGGATATGCAAACCAAAGAAAGTTTCTGGTTGATACGCTTTAGGAACTAAAGCTAATGTATTATCTAATAAATCAATTATAAATCTTAATATGCCAATGGTTACCAAAATTGGCAACCATACTACTAGCCCGGCTAATAAATAACTTCTAAATGATTTTGATTTCACTCATTATCACCTTTGCTGGTCTTCGAGGTTTCTGTCGTCGCTGTGGTAGAAGTCCTCTCTGTTGCTGGCGTACCTTTTTCAGCAGATTTAGAAGAAGATGCCTTAGGTTTGTTTTTGAAGTCAGTTACATACCAACCTGTTCCTTTTAATTGAAAACCAGCAGCTGAGACTAATTTAACTGCTGTCTTTTTATGACATTCAGGACACTCGTTTAAAGGCTCATCACTAATTTTTTGAATGGCATCAAATTGATGATGACAATTTGAGCATTGATATTCATAAATTGGCATCCAAAAACTCCATTATTTTCATATGTAGACCAAAATAACCCTTCATTATAACGAACATATCTGCCTTAGACAACAGCCTTAAACCCTTAACACGGTAAACGCATCTAAATTTGACCAATCACTTTAGCTAAGTAATCAATGTTAGTACAAACCTTGCGTTGCTTACGGCGAATACTGGCGTTAAATGAGGTTTCATTTTTTAATAACCCCAATGCAAATTTACGCATCCAAGAAAAATTAACAGCGGCATTTTCATCTCTTATCCGACAATCATCTTCATTGAACGTTACATCAAGGCTCCAGTGCAAGCTATTTTCCACCTGCCAGTGCATACGTGCTGCGCGTAAAATTCGAGAGGATTATCTGGTGCTAATGATGAAACAAGATGTCGCCTTTCGACGATTACTTCACCAGTTGGTTCTGTTCGAGTATAAGTAATTCGTCCAATACTTTTGAGATCTATCCAACGTGGGTCGATTAAGTTTTTCAACTTTTCAGTGCTCATTACTTCAATGAAACGTTCTTCCATACGACCATGATCAGCAACAACTTCAGCGTCAGCACGATGAACTTTTATAGCGTCACTGCCATTATCATGAAGGATAAAACTATCCTTTACAGTTTCATGTAATGCGCCCTGATTACCTTTCAAAGTAATAACATAATCAGCATCTGATTCACGGATTTGTTTGAGGTATCTTCTTGAGCACCCATGGCATCAAAGGTAACGATAGCCCCCTTGATATACAGTAATTTAAGCAGCTCAGGAACAGCAGGAATTTCATTACTTTTATCTTCGACTTTTAACTGCCCAAGGCAAACTTGGTTTGCACATGACCACGCGTTAATAATATGTAATGCTTTTTTGCACTCATTAACACGCTTCGAACTACGCAAAGCCTTACCATCCACGGCGATAATATCTTCTGCTATTAATTGAGATATACGTTTTAACCATTGAATACAACATGACTGCAGACCTTTCGGATCTAGGGCTGAAAATACTCTTGAAATGGTATCATGAGACGGAATGCCATGCGGTAATGTCAAAAATTTTCTAAACCATTCTTCATGTTCTTTTGCAAAGTCTTCTATTTCTTCCCAACCCTCAGCCCCAGACAAAATACCGCAAATACTCAAGGCCAATACATCCAACAATAGATGTTTTTTTGTTCGCTCGACTCGTGGTTCTTTAAGGTCACCAAAACACTCAATAAAAATAGCGTCCATTCAGCCAATTCTCCATAAAAATTGGCTATTTTTCCTTATTTCGGTACTTATTTAAAGTGATTGGTCAAATTTAGATGCGTTTACCGTGAACACAGCTCATAACCAGTAAAAGTGTCTTGAATAAAGACTGATAGATCTGATTTCTCTCATTGTTTTATTTATGCAACAATGCCATTGAGAACCATTAAAATGCTGACAAATTGTTCAAAATAAAACCCATTATTGGGGTTGGCTAAGAGAGGTGGTTCTAACTATATACGCTTTTCAAACCAAATTACATCCCAGTAACGGTCAAATTTATAACCTACCTCCGTAAAGTGTGCAACTTTTATAAAACCAAATTTTTGAATAAGATTCATAGACGAATCATTTGATACAGTAATGCCAGCATATAGTCTATGTGTTAAGGGTATAAGTTTGCTCTTTTCTATGATTTCGTTTAATAAACAGGTGCCTAGCCCAATCCCTCTGTATTCCGGCTTGCAATAAATGCTTACATTAAAACTACTTTGGTAACCTATAATTGCACTAAAAGGTGTGGTAGCAGCATAGCCTAAAACGATATCTTGTTTATTTGTCGCTACTAGCAATTGATAAGGACTACCGTCTAGAAAATTTTTAAACCATGAAGTAAGACTTTTTAAGCTATGAACTTGTTGCTCGAAATTAAAAGCAGAATTAACTACATAATAATTGTAAATGGATACAATTTGTTGCCAATCATTTTTTGTAGCGGCACGTATTTGAAAATCTAACATTATTCTTTTCCTGAAAAATTAAAAGGACACTGCCACTGTAGACTAGCTCTAAGACCAGAATATTGTAATGCCTCACTACATTCATCAAAATGAATAAGATTAGGATTAATGCTACCACTGTAGTGTAACTCTCTTGCACGAACTGTTTTTTGAATTTTGTTAAAGACGTTAATTTGCTTAAGGTAGTTAAATTGATGATGTGAATTAAAAACTAGCGTAGGATAACAAAAATCACGACATTTTCTAGGATGGTTCGGGCAAAGACCGATAACAAAATAAGCTTCACCGGCGATGCTGAAGGAAAAAAATCGATTGTTAACGTCATTTGAAACGCTTTTATCCCAAGGAAACTCATCAATTTCATATAACATTTTTAATTGCAACCATAATAAATATTCAAATTCCTCTGGTTGAATATTATTGGAGTTAGCAAAGCATGCAATAAAGCTGGCAAAGCGATTATCAATAGCTGTACGTGAACTTGTAAAATATTTGAGAGCTTGATAAAGTTTACTTGTAGCTTCTTCAGAAGCAATTCTATCTAATAAGCAAAATTGATATTTGGATCTGTTAATAGATGTTTTAGCTCCCACGCATGAAAAATTTTCATCTAAAATTTTTTCCCTAAATATCGTCTCTATAGCATTCATTTTGAATCTCATTTAAAAATAAGCAGTAATTAGTTTAAAACTTTACCTGGCTTATGGCTTTTAGTAAAATTAATAAATATTATCTACCTATCATTTTTATTAATGAGCCTTTCATCATTGGAATTAGACGCTTTTCTTGCTGTTGCCAATTGTTTGAGTTTTACAAAGGCAGCTCAGTCTTTATGTATTACACAATCTGCTTTAAGTTAAAGAATAGGCAAGCTCGAACAGAAATTAGGATATTTATTTGTTAGAAATACCAAATCAATTTGTCTTACTAATGCGGGCTATCAACTGTTTAGGTATTGCCTTAAAAAAAATGTGCTCGAAAATGAGTGCTTGGAACAAATTTATACTAATAGTAAAGATGGTTTATGTGGAATTGGACGCATAGGTGGTATTTCTACTGCTTTACGTTTTTTTGTACTAGATGCTTTAAGTCAATTGTTAATTGAAAATCGTAATATAAAACTAGAACTCATAGAGATGGAGTCAAGAGATCTGCCTGGTGCTTTAGGAAAAAATCAAGTTGATTTTATTGTTTCAACAGATCGTGTTAATAATAAGTTTATTGAAGTCGTTCAAATTGGGATAGAAACTTATATAGCTAAGTCCTTATAAAATAGTTATAATTATTGATTTATGACTTATTCA
>CAMFHA010000060.1 GCA_945952115.1 uncultured Legionella sp.
CCTCCTCAGCATGAACGGACTTTATAGTCAACAAAAACTTAAGGCTAATTGAAAGATTTATAGCGGTGACACTCTCATTCAATGAATGACGTAAACCGAGATCCTATAGCAGTGACACCAAACCGAGTCATTATTTTTACACAACAATATTTACTTAAACGGCAAAAAAATGCATAATTATAATACAAATACCAAGTTGTTTAAACAAGCTGTTTACTGGAGGCAATCGTGTCTAAAGAAGAAGTAAATAATACGGGTGAAGGGAATTGCATGTATTATGCCTACAGTATTTCTTTAATGTATTTTTTGTTAAAAAAAAGAAATCAGAAACTAACAGAAACAATCTTTGCACGGTTAGAGTTATCAGAAAAACAACAAAAGCAACTTATTGAATTACTAAGTGATCCTACACTTTCTCGCTTTTCCTCAGCGCAAATAACTCATATTATTGAGCCAATTTTAGGCTCAGCTACACGAAGAATAGCTTCTCTGCAAGTTAAAGAAGAATTACTGCAACGACCTCTCCGTTCATCTTTACTCAGCGTCATTAATTATGAACTCACTAATCTTTTTCGTTCTGAGTTAAAAAAACATGCTCTTTTGACTTTAACGGAAGATGACTCAGAAAAAAACGCTCAATTAAAGCTTCTTTACTCAGCATTTAATGATGAAATTGGAATACCTAGCTTATCGGAAGCAGAAGCTTACTCTCAGGCAGAACTTTATAAAGTATTTAAAGTTGCATCTTTTGAACAACATGTTAAAAAACATTATGAAAATATTCTCACTACCTATCATTCTGAATGGCGAAACCAATTAGAAAACATCTATCAAAATAAATTAATTTCTCTCAAAAGGAGCGTTGAAGAAGACTATAATGAACAACAACAATTTATTAAACAACTATTAGCTGACCAGCAATTAAATTTCTTAGAAGTAATTAAAAAATTTGAACCCGAATGGAATAGTGCTCTTAAAGAAATTTATGAAACAAGTGATAGAACCACCTCTCTTCAAGAGTTAGCAAAAAAAACTCATATACAATATCAATTTTTGCAAACATTATTACCTAAAAATAAAATTCAATTTCAACAAGCAATTCATCAATTCCCTCAAGAGTGGGAGTCTTATGTTAACACTCTAGAATTAGAAGGGGTTTTTACACAAGATGAAATTATCAACAATGATCATTATCAACGTCAATTCTTAAAAAGAGTACAAGAAAAATCTACTTTAACTTTCAAAGAGGTTATTAGTTCTCATGAAGAACTCTGGTCTCTATGGGTAGAAAAAATATATAAAGAAAAGCAATCGAGTATTTCCAAAGAAGCGCTTAACAATGATCCCTTTTATCACAAAGAATTTATTTCAACCTTACTTTATGGTACTGCATTAGATTTTTTCACAGCAAACAATAATACTAATATAGATAAATACGTAGCTCATCTTAATACCGATTTTCAATGGGGTTCTGAAGAAACTTTAATCTTGCTTCATGATTATCTTCAAGGGCCAAGAGAGCTAGCTGATGGACCGGATAAAATTAAAATCGAATACGATAATGAAATATTATTAGCTATTTATAAAAATGGAGAACCAAGCTCAGGCTCACAATTACGCTACCCGGATATGATCTTAAATAATATCTCAAATGTTCATTGGATCTCTTTAGTAGAAACGGATAATGTAGCTGAACAATTAAAAAAAGATTATTTAACCCTTTGTGGTTTTAATTACTATTTGCAACGACTAGAAGAAAAAAGTAATACGCTCAAAAAAAAATCAACTACTGCCAGTGACGAAGCGCAGAGAATTTTACAGCAACTTCATAATATAAAAACTCAATTTACTAACCCAGAGTCAACTATGACCACTGAAGAGTTTTCTAAAAAATGTCAAGATATTATTAGAAAGGCTCCCAAAGAACATTTACAACAACATCGTGGCATAGGAAAAATTCTTAATAAATTATTAAATATACTTATATTCATAGCGAATACCGGTATTAATATAAGAAATCTTTTTTATGGAAAGTATGAGTTAATTGATTCTAATCCTATTAAAACTGAATCTATTCAATATATTAATTCGATAGAACATTCTTTACAGGCATTAAAAACCATCCGCTTGCGCGATACTAAAAAACTTCTCGCTAGTTCCAATCAAAATCAATCAACTGCCTTGGCTAAAAATGAACACAAAGGTTTATTTAAACATAACCCTAAAGAAACAGAAAAAAAACTCCTATTAAATTGTTTTCGCAGTTTGAATGAAAACTCAGTAAAAAGTCTTGAAGGCTCTACTGATATAAATTGTGATGCGAAGATTAATAATAAGGATGTTTTTTTAATCCAAAATATATTGGAAACTTTAGAAATACAGTCTTATACAAAAAGGCTCGACCATTTAACTACCGCAATAGCTCTTGAAACCAGACTCGATTCATTAGCAATAAAATTAGATGAATACTACAACACCACTGATTTTTCAAATACTCTCAAAGAGAAGGTACATAGAGAAATAGAATCTCAAGCTGGGCCTTATTACTTAATGTGAGATATTTTTTTATGACCTTATTAATGAATATTATTGGCGCTGGACATCTTGGGAAAACAATGGGTCATTTATTTTTCAAACATAAGCTAGTACGAATTGGAGGCATTTGTAATACATCTCAAATGAGCACTCACTCTGCAATAGAATTTATTGGAGACGGTACCTATTATTCAACTCTTGCTCAATTACCTTCTGCAGATATTACCTTAATAGCTACGCCAGATGATGTAATTGAAGAGACAGCTAATGCTTTATCAAACAATCCTTTTTTAAAAAAAGGGAGCATTATTTTACATTGTAGTGGCTCTCTCTCCTCCGATATATTAAATTCTCTATCCGATAAATGCTATGTTGCTAGCGTACATCCGATGAAAAGCTTTGCAAAACCAGAATTAAGTATTACTCAATATAAAGGCACCTATTGCGCGATGGAAGGCGATGAACCCGCTCTTCAATTGCTTCAATTTTTATTTGAAGCAATTGGCTCCATAACATTCACCATTGATAAATCAAAAAAATCTTTATACCACGCAGCTGGTGTATTTTCGTCTAATTATTTAATAACGCTCGCTCAACAAGCTTTAGCTTGTTTGCAAGAATCTGGAATAGAAACAGAAATGGCTATACAAATTATTACCACTTTAATGAGGAGCTCCATCTCTAATCTTGAAGAAACATTATCACCTAAGCTTTCTTTAACCGGCCCTATCCAAAGAGGAGACATTTTGACTATAAGAACTCATCTCAACGAACTACACAATAAAGAGATCAAGAACTTATATTCCACTTTAGGAAAAGCAACTCTCGCGTTAACTTCACACGAAGATGAAAAAAAAGAACTTATTAATAAGGTATTGAATTAATATTTTCTACCATTTTTTGTCCATCAGCCGTTTTTTATATTGATTACTGAGGGTTTATTTTCTGATCTTGAGTCGCTGGGTTTTTCTTTAAAAAAGCTATAATGCTTTGATCTAACACTAACCACAGGTGAGTGTTCTTCAGAAGTGGTATACCCTTCACTGCTGATGCCATCATCACTCTCACTAATTCCATCACTTAACTCATTGATTTCATCTTCACTAAATTCAGACTCAATCGTGATGTCATCCTCTAAAACCAGTTGAACAGGTTGTTCTCTTAATTTAACAACAGCAGCTTCTCTTTCAACAACATTTCGCATAGCAATAAGATTCGCACTAATATTTTCTTCTTCTGCTACAAAATCATGCATATAGGTTCTTTGAGTTGTCATATCATCCATTACCTTATAAAACTCGGGAGGAATAAAAGTAAGTTCAGCAGAGGCTTCTCTCTTATTATTAATAATTTCTTTCAAATTAAAATGACGTTCAAGAAATAAAGCGGGATCAGCCTCTTCTTCGCTTTTGATACTTACTTGACGTTTTAAAAAAGTAGGCAATAAATCATCCAATTTTGCAAATAACTTATTACATGCTGCTCTTATTCCTCTTAATACTTTAAATTCCTCACATACCGCACGAAAACTTGGTATTGACTTATTTAACTCACTATCAATTCTTCTTAAATTATCTTCTCTGCCTTGTATTACTTCGCCTAATTGCGCATCAATTCGTGCCACATTCTCATCCAATTGAGTAATAAGTTGGAGATAATCACCACTAAGCTCCATTGGTTTACCATCAGCCCCTACTAGCGCCCTCGGCTTATCTTTATCAACAGGAAAATAATTTTCTAAAATTTGTTGCAACATTACTTGAGATTGCTCTTTCAAATTAATGCTGGTTTTAGTCAATTCTTTAATACAATATTCCGTAGTCCTTACACCTTGAAGTTGTAAAGCTCCAGAAATAAAATTTTTCATCTCTTCTTCAGCAGGAGTGATACCATGAATAAGCGCGTCAGGTAATGTAGGATCACTGTTTTTAATTTTATTATTTAAAACTTCTGTGAGTAATGGTACAAAATCAGGCGCAGTTTCTCCCGCTCGTTTTAATAGAATACTGATTAGAATATTTTGAATTTCTTCTTTTACTCTTTGATCGTATTTATCGTACTTATCTTTTTCTTGTATACAAAGAGAGCTACTTAACTTAGAAAGAAACGCCGATACTACCATTTCGCCTAAATTATGCGCTGCTGCAAACGCTTTAAATTTTTCTACTAGAATGGACTCAAGCTCCTGAGTATTACCTTTTTCTCTGCATTCTTCAGCTGCTTCTTTTAAAAACTTAAGTAACTCTGAGCGCAAATCATTTCCGTTAGGCGCTCCTTGTATAATTGAAATAAAATGGTTGTTAACATGTTGCTCTAAAGTACTATCCCAAACTCTAAGTTGATCTATAGTTTTTTTCTTTCCTTTTTTAGCGTCCTTATTCCTAGCTATTTGATCTTCAAGCTCCGCTTTAAACACATTAATAAAGGGTTGATCTTTCTTAAAATATTGAGAGCCACTGTTATACATCCCAATGGCAGCACTACTTACGTTCTCTAGAAAAGCATTTAAATCTGTTTCAATAGTTTCTTTGTTCGCTAAAGCATGCTCCATTGTTGGATAAGTTTGAGCTAAATTTGTCAATTTAGTATTAAATATTTCTCTTAGTGATCCAAATTTTTTCACTAGGCCATTATCAGTGCTAATCCCTTTTATAAGCGTAATACCAACATTGGTCTGGCAATCCATCTGCACATCATAACGCATTTGCGCCGCTATTGTTTTTCTTAGATTTAAAGCAACTTCTAATTTTTGTTTAAGAAGTTCGGGAACTTTAGCTTTTGCAGCTTCAATTAATTGTTCTCTTTCTTGCTCTAATTCAGCAATTTGCTTTTGAGCGTCTATAGTTATCTGACCTTTTTGTCTTTTAAGAAGAGCAATATTGCTTCCTAAACGTTCTTTTTCTCCAATCAAAAATTTTGCTCGTGCTTCAATTGCTTCTTTCATTATTCTTAACTTAGATTGAGTAGGTTCAGCGGGCTTATCTAAGGCTTCTAAAAGATGATTATTTAACCTGGATGAAATAAAAATTTCAGCATTATCTCCTAAATGCAGAGTCACCCCTTCTTTTACTCCTCCTCCATCAAAGTTTTTATGTGTTTGTTCAATTGAAAACTCTACCATTTGACTTTTATTACCCTTAAATCCCCATTCGCTTAAACTAAATAAAGAATTGGAATCTTCAATTAGTTCTCCATCATTTGTAAAATTTACAATCATAGAAGGAATTATCTGTTCTGCAGTGCAAATGCTATTTAAAGATTCTTGAATCTCATTCAAGTTATCACCTTGAGCAGCATAATGATAAGATGCAAAATAAAGTTTCTTCAGAAGAACTTCATCGAAATGAATAGCTTTACCATGAATTGGAGTTAATTGCTCCTGGTTCGCTAACTGTAGATCATATAAGCTCCAACTAGAGTTATCTGATTTTTTAAATAAATTAGCTTCATCTTGATTCAATAAAATAATTTTTGGTTCACCTACTTCTCGAGATATAAAATACCGAACTGGTGGAATTATTTTTTTTGTATCATAGAGTTGCTGATATACTTTACTGCACTTAATAGAATCAGAATCTGCAAATAAATATTTTATGGGATGCATCTTGCTAGCTGGTATTAACGCTTCTGTTTCTTTCTGACTAGATAAAAAACTAATAGAAACTGGTTCAACTAACCCTGGTTTACGTAGAGCAGGACTACCAATAACCTCTTCTTGATTCACTTGAGACAATGAGTGGCTTTGACTTTGCACCTGGTTTTGGTTTTGTTGCTGGTTTAATCTTTGATTTTGAGCATGACTTTCTACTTCTACATGTGCTTCTGCCAGAGCTTTTCCTGAAGAAGAGGGAATCAAAAAAGTATCACTTAATGCCGGTACACGCTTTTCTAGTATAGAATCCTTTTGTGCTTCATAAGGTTTATCGCTATTGAGTTCATCTAAAGGAAGCTTTAATACTTCTCTAACACGACGAACTATATCGAATAGATCACTTAATTTATCTTTAAATTTCTCTTCTTCTCTTTTTACAAAATCTTCCTTACTTATTTCCCCAAACACTTGACCATATTTGGCTTCTAAACTATTAGCATCCTCTGCTATAAGTGAAGAAATGTGATCGAGTTCCTTAACAAAACTACGGAATTGTGCAATTTCTTCAGTGTTTAATTCTTGCTCTCTTTCAGAAAATAATTGTGTAATTCTTCCTTGCTGTTCTATAACTGCATTTTTAATGACAGATTCTAATTCCAATTTAATAGTAGATACCACATTAGCATTTTCTAAAAGCTCTTTACTTCTTAACCAATAAGCAATGTCATTGCCAGTTAAAATATGTTGAGAAGGAAGCTCTAAATCAGTAATAATTTTTTCTCTAACACTATCAGGTACGACAAGAGAAAAAGATTGTCCAGATGCTTTATCAATGATCTTACGCATGCGCATAATAGCTTGTTTATAATCATTATTAGTTACTGTAAAGCTTAAAGATAAAACTGCATGAGCCCCATCTTTTTGCTTAATGTTAGCTCCTCGAGCATGAGCATGATCGTAACTAGTAACATAACAACCTTCTTCTTCAGATTCTTTCACCATTTCTGCAGTAAGATCTTGAATAATTTCCTCTCCATCAGGATCTAAACGTAATAACTTTTTAGTGTTAGTAACATCATCATAAAAAATCACTCCTTTGTTATTTTTTATCGGGCAGCTAGGAGCTTGTAATTGTAAAGCAATTATTCTAGCAACCTCTCTATTAGTTGCTTTACATAAACCACCAACATCAATAAAAGCTCTAGTATTAGGATCTAGTGAATCTGGATTAAATATTTGTTTTATAAGCATCGTGGTATAATCAAACCCAGCACAATTTACATCTTTAGTAATTAATGTCTGAGTTTTTTGGCAATTTTTCCTACCCATAATCCCAAACGTCATATTGCCATCAGCCGCAGGATCAGGTCTATTCTGTTTAAAATGAAAAGAAGTATCTCCTTCAGTTCCTGAAAATCCTTTCATTTGATCGTTAATAGTTGCTAACTCATATCTATTACTGGTTGCTTTGCCTGTATCAATCTTAATTTGCTCTTTAATAATAGTGCGGGCTAACATTCTTCTAAACAAAAATTGAATAGAAGAATCTTCTGCTTGAAGTGATAAATATTTTTTAAAAAATTCTGATCTGACTTTATTCCTTGTAAGTACATCCTCAATATCGGCAATCTCTTTGATTTGTCTAAAAAGAACTTCAAACTCAGGAGACATTCCTTCGGCAGAATCAGAAAGAGCGGTTTCAATATCACTTGTTTTTAAGGAAGAAAGTAAAAATTCTAAATGAGGTACCTCTTCAATTGCTGTTCGGGAATCAAGATAATATAGAAAAGTAGTGATTGCAGTGACTTCAGGGTTATCAAATCTTGAACCTTGAGGTTTTGGAGTATTAGCTGCCGAATAAGGCACAGCAATCAATAAAGGTTGCTTTAAGTCCGTTTCAGTCTCACTATCCACGGAAATATAATCATAAATCTTTTCTCCTGTACTGGAATTTTCATACCATACTCCAAAATCGGCGCTTGGTTGCTTTTCAATAAACACACTTAATAAAGAAGGGTCTGTTAAAACAGCTCTCATTAGATAAATAGGCGTTTCATTTTCAAAATTAACTTCTTTAGGTTTGGTGACTTTAGATGAAGTAATATACTTAAGGATGTCAGAATCTGGGGTATCGACAATTCCAAACTGGGCTAACATAGCTTCAGCCAAGCCATTCACATTTTTATCTGGAGCTGAACGGATAATTTGCGTAATTAATTCTAAAGGTTGAATTTCTTGAGGATTAAAGGAGAGCTTTTCTCCAGCTGTATAATTAACATCGGTGGTATTAAGGTCCTGAGTCGCATCAAGTTCATCAAATATCGAAATAGTTTCTATTGAGCGGATGGCATTTATCAAAGAAATACAAGCCATTAATTCTTTTTCTTGCTCTGGTTCATTCTCAAGAGAAGAGAGTAATTTTAAAAATATCTTAGTCTGACATTCAATTGCATTCCGTACATGAGGAGCCTGTACCAGAACTTCTCCGTTATCTCGAACTCTTTTATATAAATCCAATCTTTTGATTAAGTCAGCTTTTGCATCTCTTAAAGACTGTAATCGTGGACTTTTCTCATCCATACCAGCTTCAGGATCGTGTGCAAGTTGGTATCTACGAAAATCATCTTTTACAGCTCGACTTCCAACCAATCGCTCAAGCATAAAAGACATATCTTCTGTATTTGTTTCAAGAGCAGATTTAGGGACAATAAAACGAACCAGCTTATTATTTCCTGTTTTATATAAGGCTATTAAAGGCAATAAAGTGGTTTTACCAAAACCCATACGAGCTTGGGCTGAATCAATTTTATCTGGATCCGTTTCATCATCTAATAATAAGCCACGGAAAATATCTACTTGACGTGCATTACAACGATGACCAAACTCAGACTCGAAGATTAAAAAAGCACGCTGCATTTTTCTATCTTGTTCAGCAGCTAGTTTATCCTCATCTGTATTTATCTCATAAGTTGAATCTGCAGAACCCAGTAATTTTTCTAAACTGTAATTTCTTTTAATATGAAGCATTGAAATGGCTTCTTCATATTTATTCTCTTGTACTTTACCTTTAATGTCATTTAAATGATCTAATTCTGTCTTATAATACATCATACGAGTTAGTGCATTATTCATTGAGCGCTGAACAATAGGTCTCTCTTCTTCAGGGAAATGCACCAAGATCTTACTATAGTCATTTAAAAGATAAGCTGCATAGAGCTCTGACATAGGAATATCAGCAAAAGCATTAGAAACTAATGCTTTTATTTTAGTTTCTGCCATGAGTATCTCTAATTCATACTCAACTTGCTGGGCAGAAAGTTTTTCTTTTAGTTCTTCTATCTTATCCAAAGCTATTTCATATTGAACACCCTTTACTGCTGTTTCATAGAGAAAAACTTCTAATCGCTGAGTAATGTGTTTTATATCATTTTTTGCTAATCCTTTCTCACTAAAAAATGCTTCAACTTGAGGTAATGAGAAAAACTCTGAAGGATGTTTAGTTAACTGAAATTTACCAGCCAACTCTGACTGCTCAATCCATTTCCACTGTTTCATTAATTCAAATAACTCGATAATATCTGTTTGATTTAACTTGCCTACACCAGGTTTATCTGCTGTTATTTTAAAGAAGCGTAATAAAGGGTTGGCATCAAATACGCCAAAATTTTCATAATAAAAGCCATCTATTTGGGCACGTGTAGATTCTTTAGATTGAGGAAAAGCTTCTAATAAAGAGATAAGCTCTCTTTGTTCCTCATCAATATCTAATTGTTTATGCGCTTTACAAATTACCATTGAAACTAAATTTAATGTTTCAATAGGCATTGTTGTAGTTTTTTTACTGATATTTAAGGGCTCGGTTGGAACATAAACAGGTTCTACTTGTTTAATACTTATTATCTCATCTAATTCTGATAATAATTTATCATTATGAAACTCAGATTTAATTTCTCTCCATAATTCATTGAAATAAAGCACAGGAAATGATTCGGATCGATTTTCTTTTGTAGCAAGAACATAACGAGAAAAATCTTCTTTAAGTTGCTCATAGAGAGTTTTATCCCAATGATTTGCTTTACCTTGCAAACTTTGTTCTCTCTCTAAAAGCATATGTTTTAATTCGATACCAACCAACATACATAATATAAATTGATTTTTTGGATCCTCAACTGATTTTTGTTCATACTCTCGACGCAGAACTCTTAGATCTTCTAGCTCACTGGGTAACAGCGGTTTTTTAGGTAGATGATTACCTAATGAATTAAGAAAAATTTGAGTCGATCCCTCTACTCGCCCTAAAGATAAAACCCCTTGAAAATCCTTTGGAACAATAGCTCCATTTCTACTCACACTATATATTATTTTGTGATTAGCATGAGCGAGACTTTTTCTTAATTCTTTTAATGCAGTTAAATACTCTGTTTTTGCTTTTTCGTACTGCATCATCATTTTATCTTTATCTAATCCACCCTTTACTGTATCTATATAAGCATCATTCATACGCGCGAGTAATTGATCACAACGTTGCTCTTGAAGTCTAATGTCACCATCTTCAGGAAGAAATATAAAACATTCATGTGACTCAATTTGATGAATTTGTTCTAGGCATCGATTGATATTCTCTTGTAATTTTTGAGATCTATAACTAGCCACTAAACTATCTAATTGAGCGTTCTCAATTGCTCTATTTTCTTGCTCATATTTTTTAATATCTTTTCGCAATTTGTCTATTTCTATATTATCTGCGGCTGTAAGCGTTTTTACAGTATAGCCAATACCTTTTTCTATTTTTAACCTGCTTACTGGGCTATTTTCAGATAGGGAATCTCTTAGATAAAAATCGTGCTCATTTCCTATATGGGTTACATATTTTTGTAATGCAGGAATATAAACTATATTCTTATCTATATTGATCATTTCCTCATAAGGAAACAATTGACTTAAACTAGTGGTTGTATCATTTGTGAGTTCATTAACATCAATGATGATAGACATTTTTTCTTTTTGATGATCAATAAATTCACCTATCCATTGTTTGTCATTTAAAGTAATCTTCATTATTGGCTTAAAATCACTTGAAAAAGCGTGAATTGCGCCTCTCTCATCTATAAAAAAGTGTTCTGCATTAATTCTCGTTTTTATTGCAGTAGGTAAGGAAGAAAGATATTCTGGTGATAAGTATTGTAGCATTTTATTCGTGCCATCTAATGTTTCTAACTCCCTCTGAGTAACAAGACTTCCTTCTTCTGTTTGTGTCACCGATGCTTTTTCCACTCCATCTTTTGTATAAATATATCCTCCAGCCTCTGGTTTAAAGGTTAGTTTATCCAAACCGAGCACTTGTAAAGAACTATGCGCTTGAATATGAGCTGGCATCACTCCTTTTCTATTATTGCCCACATAAACTGCGCCATGAAGTACATCTAAACTGTTAAGTCCCCCTAGAGAAATAAAACCTGGAATATCTGAAGATTGAACTTTAACTAGTTGTATGGGTGTACCATCAAATTTCTTTTCCTTTTGATATTCATTAAATATTTGTTTAAATGTTTTATCACGAGTATTCATATTAATATTATTAGAAAAATCTAAAAGACTATCCTGCAAATTATTAATATTGGTCTGTACTTGTGACATTTCTTTCTTATATTCAAAATTTTTACTATAGCTTTCTCTAGCTTGATCATCGGCTTGATCTAAAAGAAGCTGATAAGCTAAATTAGTGCAAATAAGACGAGAATAAAGTTTATCTAACTTATCATTTTGACTAGCTACTTTTGCTTCTTCAATTTGAATGGCTAAAAAATTAATTGCCTTAGCAAAACCTAATAGACGATCTTCTCCTTTATTAGAGTCCGTTTGTTCTATTATAGATTGTTCAATTACTGATTTACTGACTGTAACATCCGCTAAAGTAATAATAGGAGCTACAATCGAATCTAAAATATGGCATTTCAACAATAATTCTGCACAAAAAAGATTATCTTTTGATTTAAGCGGGCACGCTTCATTGCTTTTAATAGACCTTAGGAATTTAATTAGGCTTTTTCTTTCTTCGGTTGTTGCCTGTTGAAAAGCATCTATAAATGCTCTAGCAAAAAACTCTCTTCCTTGGGTACTATGTATTCCTTCTTTAGAATAGAGTATTAACTTGTTTTCATAATATTTAATAAATTGAGCAGCTAAAAGTGAATCACCATTTCTCATTAATAACGCATCAGCTATTTCTCTAAGCTGGGAACATCCATTTTCCTTAATATAAGCAGCTGACTTTTCATCATAAATTCCACTTTCCATTCCATAGGTGGATAAGGCAATTTGTAAACCTTGTTGCCCTTCATAAATCCCCTCTAAACCTATTGGAGATAGATGGATAGCGGTATCAATTTCTTGAAGTAATTCAAATTCTTCAGGGATAGCCCCGCTGGGATCTGAAGCTAAAGCTCTTACCATTTGAGACAGTATAGGATCTTGAGGAATGACTAATCGTTCCCAGTGTTTTATAATAGAATAAAATTCGGGATTAATTCTGATTTTTTCCCCAGCATTAGTCCTCAAAGTAGAAATACTTAATTTTAATATCGTAGAGAGGAGTTGGCTACGCTCAGCATTCTCTAATAGCATAAAACATTCATCAATTGAGCTGTGCTCATCTCTATAAAGATCAATTAAAGTCTTAATCAACTTTCTTGTAATAGCCGCATCAGAGGAATATTCTAAGGGAGCAATAACATTAGAGACAGAAATACCTAATTCAATCAAACGTTCTTTTTTATTTTCTAAGCCTTTATAAGCAATTAATTTATCAATGTATTGAGATATTTCTTCTAAATAATTCTTATAACCACTCTTACTCTTATCCATTAATAGAGGTGCTTTATTCTTTTTTAAAAATTTTAATGTATTAGAGTCTGCTGCTTCTCTATCTTCTCGAGATAAAAATTGTACTTTAGGTGTAGAAAACCCAAGATAGACTTCACTATTTATAACAGGAGATTCGATATCCTCAGCACTTATAATTGATTTTTTTACTTGTTCCGCATTAATATCTATGGGCGCTTCTGGAACAGTTGACTTAAGCTCTTTTTGAGCGAATCGCTCCTTATATTTAGTTATTATCACATGTGCTGCTTTCTCTTGTGCTTCTTCTTGTTCAGCAATCTTCTCGGGATGCCAAGCTATTTCAGCTATTTGAGTAGGTGAAAGAATGAGATCAAATCCAGCGTGCTGCAAAGCTGCTAGTTTAATATCGGTATTTTGCTCTATAAAATGATGAAAAGCTTGATTAATATGTTCTATAGACTTTATTTGAGGTTTAAAAAGTTCACTCAATAAAGAGGTTTTTTCATGTTCCAGCCATATTTGTACTATTTGCTCTACCCATTCTTTTTTAATTTCTGGAGAAATACTTTTGCTAGTGAGCTCTTTAGCTTTAGCTACAATTTGACTATATTCCTTATGCTCTTCAATTAATCCTTGTTCCTTTTGCTCTTTGGTATTATTGGATACTATCGAAGTAAGTTCACGAGTGTATTGTCTTAAGATAGTGTCTTGTATTTTTTTATTAAGATTTTGTATTTTAAATAATAAAGAATCTTTTTTATAACCTCTTTTCACTGGTTCAGCATCGTTTGATTTTCTTCTATAAAGCAAAGGATCTCTGTCTTTTTCTGACCCTAAATTCCCTAAAGCAAGTTCTTGAATAATTCTATATTCAGGATTAACATTTAAATTATTTTGAAGAACTTTTACACAATATTCTTTAATGTGAGTTTCTCTATCTACTAATTTTTCTTCAACATTTTTATGCTCTAATTCCTGCCATTTGACAGAAATACCCATTCTAATAGCGCTCAAATCAGACTCAGAATGTCTATAATCATTCATAATATGCTTAATGGCTCTTTTATCAGTAGCTCCATTGTTTAATTTGCTTAATAAGCTTCTACTTTTATCTACTCTACTTTGAATTGAATGTTCGCCTGTGGCCTCAAGCTTTGTTTTTTGATTTAAAACAGCGGATTGTAAATCGCGAATATGTTCGGTATCTCTCTTAATTAATCTTAATTGTTCTTTAAGATCATTAAGTTCCATAGAAAATCTTTTTGTACTATCTGCCCTTTCTTGTAATGGAGTAATTTCTTTTTCAAGTGCAGCTTGCAAATTCAAACTTCGATCTAATAGCTTTTGCAGCTTTTGTTCATATTCAGAAAGATCCTTAATTCCTTGTTTTATCTCTTTATCAGTTTGAACAATCTGTTCTTGTAGTTTTTTCTCTAAGACAGTGCGTTGAACTGGATATACTAGATCTTGGTATTGTTGTTCTGTTTCTAAAGAAATATTGCGTAAGTAGTCTAAAAGATCCATAACTTTAGCATCTGCAAGGGCTTCTTTATTGGAAGCTACTAATTTAAAAAATCTTCTTTTATCTATTTCTTTACGAGTACCATTAATATTTATTTCAACTTGGATTACTTCTTTCCTGCCCATGCCTTTAGTGAAACTTACAATATTTGCTTCTTGTATATCTTTAAATGTGATAGATCTTGTTTCAAACAATCTAGCCCGAGCTAATCGTTCATTATTGTTTTCAATATGCCGCTCTTTGACTGATAACTTTAATATCATATGATTGTTTATTAGAATGGAAGATCTCCATGCTGTAGCCGCCGCAAATTCAGAAAGTTGTTTTATGGCTTCTGAATTATCACTCCTAGTCCCTTTAGGAATATTAAAAGGCTCTCTTTCTGAACGCCAATCAAATGAGCCCATACGAAATTCATGAGTAAACACTTGGGCTATTCTTTCTTCTTTCCCATGATCTAATAAATACTGGTGAAATTCTCTAGCATATTTATCTAATTTATCTTCAATACGTTTTAATGCAAATTGTTCATTATCAGTCCTATTAAACTTCAACAATAAGCGAAAACGAGCATCTAATAAACTTTTAAAAAATTTAGTATAATATTCTGCAGAAGGGACTGGAGCCTTTTCTGGAGACAAAGTAGTTATTTCAGATAATTGTATTGATGCTTCGAATAACTCTTCGGGAGAAAGAAGCTCAGTTTGAAGATTTTCAAACATAAACTGATATTCTGGATTAAACAGTGGCTGCTGACGCTCTCCAGCCGTTGCACCCAAAATATCATCCAGAGTTTTATCTCTTTGCTCTACCAAAATCGCTTTTCTTATTTTCTTATAAGTTGGTTTCCCTAGTTCATACAATTGGCATGTTTGCATTCTTTTAGCAAAGCAATTCCAAGTATTCTGTGAATGTTGTTCAAGTGGCACAAAAAAAGGTGGCGAATTAGGATCAGCAATAGAGGTGAATGCATCAATATAAGTTAAATAGAGTTTACTTCTGCCTCTTCCCGCAGCAAGAGAGCTCAATCCTAATTTCTTATCTAAAAATTTTGCAAATCGAATGAGAAGACGAGCACCAAAAAAAATTTCTTTATCGGGATCTAATTTACTTGTATTAACAAAATAATTTAAGATCTTATCTGCTCGAGTTAATGGTCTTTCTTTGGATAATTTATCTGCTTCGAGATGGCCTGCAAGAGAATGCTGACGCAATAAACCCCTAAAATAGCTTAATCCTCCTTCTGATAACAATTGAGTGCGAGGGATAGTGAATTTTAAAGCATTAGAGCGCTTTCCTTCTTTACCCAAAGCACTTAATTTCAATAAACCACTGACTTGTTCTCTTAAAACACTATCTTCCAATCCTCCAGCCGAATCATAACAGGTAAGCTCAAAATTTCCATTTTTCACTGTAATAGCAATTTTCATCGCATGAAATAGTATGCCTGAATCAAGAAAAATAGTTTCACCTTCTTTGAGCAGATCACACTGTTCAATAATTTTTTTTCCTATTATAGTGAGATTATTTTCAAATTTTTGAGAAAGTTTGCTGAACTCTTCTTTATCATCTATGGGTTCATAACTATTTTTTTTGTACTGACCTAGATTAAAATTACTAGCGATAGCAAAATTGATGTCTCTACTTCTAAAAATAGCTGATTTATATTCTTCTATTCGCCTTCTCTCTTCTTGGGAAAACTTTATTCCATATTTATCAATAGAGTCACTGTTCAAAATTTCATTAAGATCCTCTGCCTCCATCGACGTAATTAAACTACTAAAACCCCCAGTAAAAAACATATTTTTTTGTGCTAATAAATCATGTCTTAAAATCAGAGGTTCTATACTATTAAAAAGATTTTGCTGCTCATTATCTCCATCATTCATTTGTAAAAGAGAGCGCACAACCAATATTGGACCTAAGCTATAATTTCCGCGTGCTCCCACATTAGCTTGAGATGAAATAGTAGCTCCAAAGCGTATATGAGCAACGCGTTCTCTGTTTGCTCTTGCTCTATCACTACTTTTGTCTATATAGCGTTCCTCATGAAGAGCTGATGAGCTAACAAGCGCCGCAAATGTTCTATTCTCTTCGGCTGATGATTTTGGTGGAGCTTTATTTTGAAACTCATTTGATAAAGGAGTTAATCTCTCTGTGAAATAATCATCACCTGACCATGCATAACGACCAAGCAAAGACTTACTAGGAGCAGGAGCTGTTTTTTTAGTATTTTCTTTTTCGAATTCTTTAGCATCAGTAATTACAGGAGGTTTTTTTAATGATTGTAATGATTCCTCCCTAACATGAGTAAGTTTATCATATACTTCATTCCACAAATCCGGCATCCATTTAATAAAGCGAGTTCGCCAAAATTGCTGATACTCATTTTCATCTGCTTGAGGCATTAGGGGATTTTTTTTCTCTTTCGCAGCTAATGCCTCTTCAATACGCGCAAGTATTAATTTACTTACTTCATCAGTGCTTTTTTGAAGAATAGACAGAATAATCACTAATTCACTCTTATGAAGCTGTGTAAGCAATAACTCCACAGACTCTTTATTCAATGCATGTAATTGGCTAAGAATTAATTTACTATGAATACTATTAAGTAATTCGTTTTCACTGCTTAGAGGAACATTTTTTTCATCAAATACGAACTCTGGCTTCATGGAACTAAAGATTTTTTCACTTGCTGAATTTTTCATTTTGAATAATAGTTCAGCTTGTAAATAATCAAATTCTTTTTTGCTTAAGAGATTTATAAAACTACGAAATTCATCCTGAGACAGGTTATCCAATAATTGTATTATTTGTTTACTCATGAGAACTCCAAGATTCACATTGTCACTCTCTAACAGATGAAACTTATAATCACTGCTATTAATCTCATTCTATGTCTCTTCAACGTAAGCCGAAGGCATAGTCTTAATTTAACGTCAGTTATGGATAAGAAAAGCTGCTTGATAAGTTTTGATAGCGCCCCTCTCACGCTATGCCCTCGTCTTTAATCCCTCTATTTGATAAAATTAAATTCTACTTAGTATATTTTTAGCCATATACAGAAATTATAGACAATTATCTCTCCATTATGAGCTTTTTAATTTAAAAATGATTTTATTTTGAGCCAAAGTAGACTAATTTTGAACAAAATAGTAGAATTCACAATCAAGAACAGCACTTTTAACTGCGGAATAAATAATGCACCCTCACATTTTACGGAAGATAATTAAATTTTTTGAATCACATAAGGCCATTGCAAAAAAAAATACGGCTTTATTTGAAAAAGCAAAAAAAGATGCCAAATTATTTCCATCTATGGATTATTATCACCCCCATGCTCAAGATAAGCTTTCGAAGACTTTAGAGATGCTTACTGAATACCAGACAAGCTTTTCTTTACTGAGACAAACATTCACTAAAGATTATGAGCAAGTTTTATTCGAAATAGACGAAATTTTATTATTCCTAAGTAAAGCAAAAAATATCTTAGAACTTCTAATAAGAAAAATTCCACATGGGATGCTTGATGTAAAAAGAGCTTTACGCTTACAACATACTAAACTAGGTAAACTCCCATCAGAAAATGAACAGTTAAAAAATTATTTACTTTTATTAAATAATTTTTTAACTACTATCAATCAAGAATTTATTGGCTTAGTGCAATCAGGCGATTCTTTAGAAAATATACTATGGAATACCAGTCTTTTTTATTGGGAACAATTAAGGGATTACCATGAATTATTAAGAGAAAGTAAAAATTATTTTAATAACTGCACAGCCAATTTAACAGATTCAGGAATTTTAGCCGCTCAGTCTATTAATAATGCGTTCAATGAGATGCCTTTACTCGAAACTATTAATTCTAGTTTATCCTTAATGCATCGTCCCGGCGTAAACAAAAAAAACTTACTTAACATCCAGGGATTTTGCAGTCCCACTGCTATTAATTGTTGCGTTCATTTAACAGAGTTAAATAAAACTTATTTTCATCTGCCTCATCATAATAATAAATATCATTTTGATTATAATCCAACTCAAGATTTAATTGAGGTAGGAGGAGATTGCTTTGGTCAATCAATGATGATTATCTTTTCATTGATCAAAGGAGAGTTTAAATGGCTCTGTCCAGAAGAAAGTTTACTTAATTATCAAATAGAGCAAACTCGACCTGTACCGAAACCTTTATCTCAAGAAACTATTGCTAGCGCAGAAACCGAAGTATCTGCTCAAAGTACATATAATTCTATTCAATGGAGCGATTTATACCAATTATTTAGTAATGAACATTTAAAGAAAGACAGTATATGTGCCTTAAGCTTTGCTCAAAATTCTTATACAAAATCAAACCGTTCTTTTAACTCTAGTCATATTGCTGTTGTTGCAAAATTAGATCAGGAACGAAGTCCCTATAAGTATATTTTATTTGAAAAAGAATTAGGTCTATTTGGCTTAAGTGATGAAGAATCATTAGAAATTCTGGTTAAAACTATAATGAATCTATATCAAAAGATGAATTATTCAATAGTAAAGTTAATCAAATATGGTGAAGTCAGTGAGCAAGGTTATCAATTACTGGATTCTTTTCGCCCTTTTGCTTCCTCTGCTCCAGCGGCTACCGCTAGTACAGTAGGCATTTTTAAATCTGATATCCAAGACAATCTTAAAACTAGCTCTAGTACATTAGGGTCTGTTGACATTTCACCCGCCGCCTACGTGCCGCGGCTTGTCCGCGGCATCCAGTCAATCTAATCATTGGCAAATTTCTTCATACAGATCACGCCACTCTGGATTAAATTCCTCAATTAAATTCATTTTCCATTGCCTTGACCAAAGCTCATCATTGAGCATAAATCTAAACATTGCAAACTCGTTTTATACTTGGTGTCAGAACCCTTATATTATGAGTTTGCTCTCATTAATCAATGAATTAGATAGTATATTTTATTTGAACATCTACTGGATGCCGCGGACAAGCCTTTCAATTGGCCTTAAGTTTTTGTTGACAAATACTCAAAA
>CAMFHA010000061.1 GCA_945952115.1 uncultured Legionella sp.
GACTGGCGTTGATACTTGTACTGGTGATTTTGCCTGTTGTGGGACTGGCGTTGATACTTGTACTGGTGATTTTGCCTGTTGTGGGACTGGCGTTGATGCTTGTACTGGTGATTTTGCCTGTTGTGGGACTGGCGTTGATACTTGTGCTGGTGATTTTGCTTGTTGTGGGACTGGTGTTGACACTTGTGCTGGTGATTTTGCTTGTTGTGGGACTGGTGTTGACACTTGTATTGGTGGCTTTGTCTGTTGTGGAGCTGGTTGTGACTGTATTATTAATACCAGATCAGAACATTTTTTCTTTAAACTACCTAGTTCTTTCTGATGTTGATCATCTGAAATTTGATTTAAAATAGACAAAAACGGTTCTATTATTTTAGGATATTTCGTCAATAAATCTAAGTTGTTATTTTTTATTTTATCTATTGATCGCTCCGCATACCCCAAATCGTCACCACTTAAATTGTGTTTTATAGCGTTAATTAAAATTAAACTATTTTCTATATCTTCAATTAACGATAAAAAATCAATAAATTTACCGCAAGCTTTATCAGCGTTTGATTTCTCAGAAAATTTATAACCATCTATTAATTTCCATAATTTTTCATCTTGCTGATGAAGAATATCTAGATCCATTCCATTTTCAATCAATTTATTACGATATAGTATATATGTGTTAAATAGATGCTCACTATTTTCTAATGCTTTTGAGTCATCTCGCTTCATATTAGCCAATGTGCCTTGTATTTTTTGTTTAGTTAAAGACTTCATCGCTTCAAAATCACTGAGTGGAAAGTCTTGAACTTCATGTCTCTCTGGAGCAAGAGAGGCCATCATTGACGCTGTACTTGTAGGAGATATTGCTCTTGGTATTGAGCGCCCTGTTAAAACATCGATACCGTACTTTTCTTCATACTTTTTACGCGTACTACCTTTCTGCCAAGTATCAGGAAGAATTATAGCTTCGCTGTAAAGTTCTCGCAAAAGAAATAACCTGTCTCGTTCAAACAAATCATTATTATCAGGAACTTGATTTAAAGCTTGGCTTTGTTTAATTCTCTTTCCTACTTCCACAATTTTAGGTTTTATGTTTTCTTTCAGAAATGTCTCAGCACGTTCTCGTGAAGAAAAGCTGAAGGCATGCTTAAATTCTTCATAAACCTTTCGAGCTTCTATTTTATCTGACTCTGTAATTGGCCTGGGGCTTACTGAAGGAAGCCAGTGATTGCTCGAAACAGAGGTATAATCTCCATTAGATCTCGTCCTTTTTTTTCCATTTTCATTATCAATACGCTGAACTAATGCTCCATTAAGCTCTGAATCTTCAAGCGTTTTATCATGACCATATCTATTGACAATTTGATATTTGGGATCAATAAATTGGTGTCGATAAACCTCTTTGCCATCCTCATTTGTTATTTTCTCTCGGGTCCAAATCATTTTAGCAGCTGGCGTAAATGTATCGGGTCGTTTAGAACTTTCTATCGCGAATAAGTCCTCTATTATTTGATGATCACCAATTTCCACGAAAGTTCGGAATCGTATATTAATTTCATCAATGAAGCGCATTTTATCTTCACGAGAACTATCATCACCAGGATAGTTGACACCGAACTGCACACCAAGCTCGGCTAACATTTCTAAATTAATCGGTGCATGAGAATCAATCACCAATCGACCTGCATCATCAATAGAATAGTCCAATAGCACTATTTTAGAAAAATATTTGCTGGACATTCGTTGAAGATCTTTAAATGATAGATCTCCTCGCTCAACTGAATTTATCAGGTTTAAGAATGATTGTCCTTGAGTTGAATTTTCAAAAAAACCACTGCTTTTCTTAATACGTGCTTTTACTTCTTCAAGATTATTAGCTCCCAGAAGACACTTCATCGCTTCGATATCATGGTTTGAAATTAAGACACGAACGTTTGCTCCTGAATCAATTAGTTTCTCCATGAGCGTTAATGTAAACGCATCATTTGCACCACGATCGGCAATAACATCTCCAATTAACCGTATTAATAAATTTTTATTTTTGACCGCAATATTTTGCAGTAATGCTAAAAGCCTTTTATTATTTGTTCGATTATCTGGATCATCGTATGCAGTTTCATAACACTTTACAATCTCAGTATAATCTGAAGAATTAACATTAATAACCCCGTAATAATATAAAGCTTCCATAAGTCTGATCGGGTTACCATGAAGATCGCCCTCTGTAAATTGATTAATAGGAGGACCAGAATATAAGAAGGTAGGCACTTGATCAGCTAGTGTAGGAGCATAAAACGGCATGTCATTTACCTCTATGATTTATTTTAATTGTAGCATACTTGCAATGCATCAGGATTTTGAACTATTCTTAAGCTATGGTAATTAATTTTTAAAATACCTTTGAGCAGTACATTAAGCAAAGAAGTAATTAAACTTCCATTATTAACAACACAAGAACTTGCAAATCTGTGCGGTCCTCTACACTGCAATCTAAAATATTTAGAAAAGCAATTGAATGTTATTATAAAAATCAATCAGGATGCTTTTATTTTACGCGGTAATTTGGAGTACAATGTAAAAAAAGCTAAAAATATATTAAAACTCTTATACCCTATGGTAAAAAAACCAATTGATATTAAAGACATTGATCAATTAATAAACCAACATAAACAAACAGCCATGACTCATCATATTAGATTATCCCGAAAAACTATTGCAGCACGTAATAATAAACAAGCTCTTTTTTTAGATGCTATTGATAAGCATGATATTACTTTTGCAGTAGGGCCTGCAGGAACAGGTAAAACTTATTTAGCGGTTTCTAAAGCCATTGAATACTTTGAAAAAGGAGAGGTTCAACGCTTAATTTTTGTTCGACCGGCAGTAGCGGCTGGAGAGAAATTAGGATTTTTACCTGGAGACTTAGTTGAAAAAGTTCTACCTTATTTAAGACCTATTTATGATGCCCTTTATGAAATGATAGGCTTTAAAGAAACGCAAAAATTAATTCAAACAGACGTTATTGAAGTTTTACCCTTAGCGTTCATGCGTGGCAGAACGCTAAATGAAGCTTTTATTATTTTAGATGAAGCGCAAAACACTACCACCATGCAAATGAAAATGTTTTTAACTCGGATGGGCTTTGGGTCAAAAGCAGTCATTACAGGAGATATGACTCAAATTGACTTACCCAAGGGAACTGACTCTGGTTTAACACATGCTGCAAGACTTTTTAAAAATATTCCCGAAATCAGTATTCATACTTTTGCTAGTCAAGAAGTAGTCCGTCATCCTCTCATATCAAAAATTATTGATTGTTATGATGATGAACTATCAGGAAAAAATAAATGACCTATTATATCGATATTCAAAATGCCACTGAACATCCTTTACCCTATTCAGAGGATGAGTTGACTCAATTTGCCGCGTTGGCACTAAGAGATCAACAAAATGAGGCTGAGTTGACTTTGCGTTTAGTTGACTCTGAAGAAATGATTCATCTCAATCATACGTATAGAAAACAAAATAAAACGACTAATGTTTTAGCTTTTCCCTGTTCTTTACCTAATGATGTAGAATTGGAATGTCCTCTTTTGGGCGATGTCATTATTTGCCCTGAAGTACTCTTAGAAGAAAGTAAGCAATTTAATAAACCTTTAAAAGAACATTGGGCGCTTATTGTAATTCATGGAGTCCTTCATTTATTAGGTTATGATCATATCGAAGAACAAGATGCGCTTAAGATGCAAGGAATCGAAATTAAGCTATTAACCGAACTAGGATATGCTAATCCTTATGAATCAGAGGAATATAATCTTGAGTAAAGAAGAAGAAACATCTTGGTTTACTCGCCTCAAACAATTTATTCAAGGCGAACCTCAAGACCAAGAAGAACTTGTTAGTTTATTACGTGATGCTCAAATTCGTTCTTTAATTAGCTCAGAAACACTCGCAATGATTGAAGGGGCTATTCTTTTTTCTAAAATGCGTGCTCGAGATATAATGCTTCCTAAAAATCAAATGATTTGCATTAGTCAAGAGGATGAATATCAAGCTATTATTGACGTAGTCACACGCACTGGGCATTCGCGTTTTCCTGTCACCGGAGAAAATTCAAACGAGATCATTGGAATTTTACATGCCAAAGATCTCTTACGTTATCACGCAGAAAATCTTAACGACTTCGATCTTTTTGATATCTGTCGTCAAGTGACATTTATCCCTGAAAGCCGACCACTAGATAGTTTATTAAGTGAATTTCGTAGTAATAAAAACCATATGGCTATAGTAGTAGATGAATATGGTGAAATTTCCGGCTTTGTTACTATCGAAGATATCATTGAACAAATCATTGGTGATATTGAAGATGAGTTTGATATTGATGAAGAAGCCTACATTAAAACCCATGATGATCATCGCTATATCATTAAAGCTCATACTCCAATAGAAGAGTTTAATGAGCAGCTTCATGCCCATTTTAGCGATGAAACCTATGATACAATTAGTGGTATTGTAATGAATAAATTTGGCTATCTTCCTAAAAGAGGAGAATCAATTACTATTGATAATTTTGAGTTTAAAATTATTAATGCTGATGCACGTCGAATCAAATTATTAGAATGTATTGATAAAAGAATAATAAACAAAGAAGTATAGGAGTGGTTATGAATAATTCTATTCTAATTATTGATGAAGACATAGAGCTTACCGATCTTTTAGCGCATTACTTAGAATTAGAAGGTTTTCATGTTGTTTGTGTTCACGATGGCGAAACTGGAATTAAAAAAGCTCTAAATATTAATTTTGATGCCATCATTTTAGATGTATTACTCCCCAAATTAAATGGTTTTGCTGTACTTAAATCGATAAGAGAGCATGCCCAAACGCCCGTTTTAATGCTTACCGCTCACAATGAAGACCTTGACCGAATTGTTGGTTTAGAAATTGGTGCAGATGATTATTTGCCTAAACCATGCAATCCTAGAGAATTACTCGCTCGTTTGAGAGCCATATTACGACGTACTCAAAAAACGCCTATCTATCGTCCTATCATTGAAAAACATAATATTATGATTAATTGCTCTAAAAGAACCGTGACAATGGCAGGAGCATTTCTTGAGCTGACAAACGCTGAATTTAATATTTTAGAAATGCTTATTAAATCTCCTGGACAAGCATTCTCTAAAGAAGAATTAACAGAATATGCTTTGGGAAGAAGATATACAGCTTATGATCGAAGTATTGATGTTCATATCAGTAACTTACGAAATAAGCTAGGTGATAATCCGCAAGGTGAACCTATTTTAAAAACAGTGCGCGGTTTTGGGTATATGTTTAATGCTTAATTAGTTCTTTTAAAACACTAGATTTTAGTGTAGATCTCCCGTAAACTTTGCAAATTTACATCATAAGGATGTAAATTCGTGAAAACACAAAACACTGATAATATAATAAAAATTCTAAATAAATTAAGTGGTTTTTCTTTTTTCCTAAGCATTATTGCCGCAAAAATTCAGTATATACCTATAGCCAATATAGGAACCGCTTTTTTAAATCTATTAAGTTTCAGTTTCAGTTTGATAGCTTACTCATTATGGTTTATTGCTAGTCGTCTTTATCCTGATCACTACTCAAAACATATGAATTGGTATGATTTTGCACCGTTTAAAGCTCAAAATACCTATGCTGCTTTTTTAGGAATGGGAGCTGCTATCTTAAGTCTTGTAGCGATTGCTCATTCACCGTTAGCAATTCCTGCTTCTTGGCTTTTTTTTTCTAGTAATATTATTTGGACTATTGCGCACTATCATAAATTAAAAAAACCATCTATCGATGAGGAATATTCAAAGTCTTATCAAAAAAGCTATCTTTCCTACGCCTTTGTAACCACAGGAATGAGTTTAGTTAATGCTCTGGCTGTTACTGCAGCATTCTTTTTTCCATTACAAACTATACAAATCCTTGTCATCTCAGGCTTAACCAGCACAGCTTTTAGTCTAATCATCGCTGAATATTGGCTTGATTATAACTATAGTGAGCATAAAAAAACGCCTATTGCCAAAACAAGCTATAGTTCTATGTCTCAGGAATTAGGACCGAAACTTACAGTAAATGACACTCCTACTCCTGAGTCCTATCATGGATCGAATTTATTAAAAACAATAAAACCTTCGCTTGAGATAGTTGATTCAAACATAATAGAAAAAAATGCTTCTACTTGTAATTTGTTGTGTTAATTTAGTATAGTTCGCAGGCTAAATTACAAGGTCAATTATGAATAAAATAATTACAAAAATGATTGCTAATGCTCACGCAGCTTTAGATAATGCTTATGCACCATATTCTAAATTTAGAGTAGCAGCTTGTATTTACACTGATAAAGAAAATCTTTATACCGGTGTAAATGTGGAGAATGGTTCTTATGGCTTAACCTCTTGCGCAGAAACATCAGCTATAGGTTCTATGGTAAGCGCCGGAGAACAACACATTACAAGTATTGTTATACTTGCTGCTAATAATCAGCTTTGCCCACCATGTGGTTCTTGTCGACAAAAAATTTATGAGTTTTCTACCCCTGAAACATTAGTACATTTATGCGATAAAGACAGTGTTTTACGTAGCATGCGAATTGATGAATTACTCCCTCTAGCTTTTGATTTTAAACTCTAATTGGAACATTATATGACTGTAACAACTAACCAATCTGATGCTCATCTATCCTATGATTATATAAAAAAAAATTATCCTAATTTTCATCCGCAAGTGGGTATTGTTTTAGGTTCAGGCCTAGGACAGTTTGCAGAAGAGCTAGAGCATTCTTCAATCATTAATTATGAAGAACTATCAGGCTTTCCTCATGTTACTGTAAAAGGTCATGGTGGAAAAATGATTTTAGGATATTGGTGTGGTATTGGAGTGGTTTGTTTACAAGGACGTGCACACACTTATGAGAGCTTAGAGAATTATCAAACAGTAAAAAATTATGTGCGTACTTTGAAGTTGTTAGGTTGTACTTACTTTATTGCAACAAATGCCTCAGGTTCTCTTAGAGAAGATGTTGGCCCTGGCGAATTAATGTTAATCAACGATCATATAAATTTACAACCCGGCAATCCTTTATTAGGCCCTAATGATGATGAGTTTGGTCCACGTTTTTATCCTTTAGATAATGCTTACGATACGTCTATGCGCGCTTCATTCAGCGCTCTAGCTGAAAAAAATAATATTAAATTAACTGAAGGCGTTTATATTTCTGTTTTAGGCCCTCATTATGAAACAGCCGCTGAAATTCGGGCATTTCGTATTTTAGGAGCTGACGCAGTTGGAATGTCGACAGTTCCAGAAGTATTAGTTGCTAATCATTGTGGAATGAAAGTAGCTGTAATTGCTATGATTACTAATTATGCTACAGGTCTAAGTAAAACCAGCCATAATCATGATGCCGTGGTCGATGTAGCTGCTGGAGCTGCCAATAAGCTTAACTTATTGCTTAAAGAATATATTGCGGGATTATCGTGAGTATAAATCACCATCTTAATGAGATTTTGCAAGAGCTTCTTGCAAAGCCTCGCGAATCAATTGATAATCAACGCCTAGTTTCGTGCATTGATCTTACTCTACTCAATGAGCAGGCTTTACCCTCTGAACTTCAAGATCTAAATGAAATAGCAAATCACTATAAAGTGGCTGCTGTCTGCGTCTTCCCAAAAGATTTAATTCATTTAAAGCTCCTCTCTTCTTCTATAGCTTTAGCTACGGTGATAAATTTTCCTAAAGCCCAATCTACTATTATTGATTGTTTAGCTCAAATTGATTTAAGTAAACAATACGGGGTAAAAGAAATTGATTATGTTGTTCCTTACCAAAGTTATCTCCAAGGCAAAAGAAAAGAAGTTATACAACATGCTTCAGAAATTGCCGCTTACTGCAAAGAACATCACTTAAACTTAAAAATTATAATGGAGTCGAGTGCTTTTACTGATTTAAATATACTGTATGAATTAGCTTTTGAATTACTTACGTTAGATATTAACTTTCTCAAAACATCAACAGGAAAAACTGCTCAAGGTGCAAGCTTAAGTGCTGTATTTACTTTATTAAGTGCTATTAAAGATTCTGAAAAAAAATGCGGAATTAAAGCTTCTGGTGGTATAAAGACTATAGAACAAGCAAAAAATTACGCTTATTTAGCAGAACTTTTTTTAAATAAAAAACTAGCAAGCAATTGGTTTCGCATTGGCACAAGTAGTCTTTTAAAAGAGCTTACAAAAACTAATTAACTCAGTTAGAATAAGCGCGAACTTTTTCTTAATTAATATTTGGAGTTTAAATCACATGAAGAATAAAGCCGTATTTAAATCCATTGGAATCTTCTTATTAGGCCTTTTTTTAGTTAGTTGTCATTCAGATTTACCACCAGGTGAATATGATGCCAGTGAAATTGGTAAAATTAAAAAAGTAATCCCTGGAACTATTATATCAATGCGTAAAGTTCATCTTCGCAATCAAAATCCTGAAGGTGTTAATGCTATAAAACCAGGTTCTGATAGTTTTATGGAGAGTGGCTATAATCAAACTCGCGGTGTTGAGTATGTTATTAAATTAAATTCAGGCGGTATTATTTCAGTAGTACAATCCGAAGATCTAAAACTTAAAAACAAACAAAAAATCCTAGTAATTTATGGTCGCCATACTCGTGTTGTAGCTGATAATGGCAGTGATATTTATTAATTCCAATTAAGGTCGCTACGTCCTTTGTAACGACAATCAAATACCATACATTTTATTGTATGTCATAGTTTAATGGCACTTAACTTGGTGCCATTAACGCTATAGTTAATAGCGAAAATTTAGAAAACTCCTTACACGGTGATGACACAATAACCATATTGATTCCATTTATTGACATTGTGCTTATAAAAGGGCAATATGCATAAATTTAACTCAATTCAAGTGTTTATTAGGTATCATCATAATGAGTAGCTTTAAATTTGAAACTTTTAAAAGAGATGACAGAGTAGATGTTATAGTAGGGATGGGGCCTGCAGGTTTATCTCATGCATTAGTAAATATAATGTATAATAAATACGACAGAAAAATGATTTTATTAACAGATCGCCCTACAGTTAATGAAGATACTGATTCACCAATGCATACTCGAAATGCAACCTTTCGTTTAGATCTAGATATTATTGCTTATCTAGAGGAATTGGTAGGAAAAGAAACAATTGCCGAGTATTTTGAAAAAAAACTAATTGGGCCAAAAGAAACATTGGGGAAATTTGAATATCATTCAATTCAAATTAAAACACTTGAAACACTCTTATATGAATCACTTCTTGCACAGCAAAGTGAACGATTAGAAATTATCCATCTGCCTAAACGAAGTCAGAGCAAAATTGAGTCCATTGATCCCTGTTCTCAGACTATTCATTTATCTATTGTACAAGATAATCAATCTATTCAAAAAAGAGCAATACATTTTAAATATTTAATAGGCGCTGATGGACCATCTCATAGTGTCAGCAATCTTATTCCCAATAGTGGTATTGAATATCATGAGACGCAACACCCTCAAATTCATGATAAACATGCTCGAGTAACCTATCGACTTCCTGATGATTCATGTTCTGATGATTTTCGCTGCATTATTAAAGAAGGGATGCAAGCCAAAAAAAATAAAATGCTTCAATTTAAACAAATGGGTTGGACATTATATTCTGAGCCTGAAATACGCATTTTTACTGTTGATGGAGGATTATTTGTTGTTGCAGAATGTCCTGACTCTATTAGTGCAAATGATGAAAACAACATTGATCGTTGGATTAAAACTATTTTAGAGCAAGTTTGCCCTGAAGATAGGATTGAGTCGCTTCAAAAAATAGATACTGCTGTATTTAATAGTTCTTTAAAAGAAGCAAATACAACGCTTATACCTTTTACGCCTAATGAATTGTATTCGGATGATAAAGATCAAATACATGAACAATCTTCCTATTTTCTACAAGTAGGAGATGCTTTACGTACAGTGCCTTATTTAACTGGAAGTGGTGCAGTTGTTGCGCTTCGTGAAGCAAAAGCTTATGATAAATTCATAAAAAGTAATCAGTTATACAGCGATTTGGAGTGTTATCATTCAGAAATAGCTGAAATACGATTTGAGAATAGGCTTAGAGCAGATACTTTCCTTGATGCACGAGCCGATAGAGAAAAAAAGGCAACACCAAGAAATCTAGGAATAGATACAGTTCATAATTTTTTCAACTCAAGCAACTCTGACTCACGAAATTCAAATCAATCTACTTGTGCTAACGAAAATGCAAATAAAATATAATGTATCCAATGCTGTTAACCAGCAATTTAATGAAGAATATTGTGCTCCTACTCTCGTTGAGCAACATACAAATCATATTAGTATTCCTGCAGGTCACAATCGTTTGCCCATTGAAATCTCAATTATTGGACAATTTCCAATGGGTTCTGGAGAGTTTTTTTTAGAATCAGCACTAAATCAACAAGAAACACATCCTTTATTTATTGACGAATATAATGAACCCAGTGCGTTAATTGGAAAAACAACATTCGCTCAAAATGATCCAACAGCAATCTATACATTTGGTGTAGATACCAGAGATTTGGTTTTTCATCGTCATGAAGGACATCGAGTAATCACTGGGGTTACCGGACGTAGCGGCTGTATTTTAAAATTTAGTTTATGTACAGCTGAAGAGGCTGAGCTATCTGCACAGGCTTTTTTAGATCAAATGGTTATTGTCGAAATTCCTGGCGATTGCTTATTTACTTTACGATTCAATGGAACCATATATCATCAATTTGGACCAAAAGAAAAGAAAGAAAAGGCTTTTTTTGCAGTTTCCGTCCATACAGATGAAGCTAAAGGATTAACAGGAGCGTTGTTAGAAAAAATTCTTGCTAATGAAGGCTCTATTCCTCTATTAACAGAACCGGCATCTGATGAGGTAATGAAGCTCTTAGCGCAAGAAAATGCTTATAAGATCGCGAGAGTAATCGAATTGGATTTTTCAAATAGATCGGACTAAATAATAATATTTGAGTATATATCCGCTCTTATCCATAACTCAGGTATGAAATATAAATAGAGCATTGCTCACTAGTGCTTCGTCTACAACTTAGCTTGTAAGTAACGCTATAGACTTTTGCCTCAAAATAGATTAAAATTTAATCAATATGAAATAAACAAACTCCATTCAATGTTTTTACAAGTACCTTTCAAAAAGAACTCATCGAAAAAAATAGCTGGCTCAATAATTTTATGATCATAAAAAATATAAATGGAATAAATACCTTAACTAAAGTTGAAAAAGCAGATATAAAAGAGGGTGTTCTTTGCATTGCTAAAGAAATTTCTGTCATTGATGAATTTGCTTGTTCTCAAAATGAAGATTTAATCAGTGAAGATTTAATAAATGTCGATTTAATAGAAATTGTATTTTTAAGTAGTGAATTAACTATTAATGCTTTTGCTTTTGAAAGTTGTTCTAAGTTAAAAAATATTATATTTCCTGCACATCTTACTAAGATCCATATCAGTGAAGGAGCACTTTCTTATTGTACAAGCATAAAAAGATTTAAAACGCCTAAAGGTTTAACAATTATAAAAAGTGATACGTTTTATGGTTGTGAGAGTTTAGAAGAGGTTATTATTTCTAATGATGTGCATACTATTGAAGACTGCGCATTTTATAACTGTGAAAATTTAATAAGCCTTACAGTCACCAATAGTCTAAAAACTATTGGAAACAGTGCATTTTATGGTTGCAACAAATTCCTTCGAATCATAATAGATGTTGATGATGAACAAGAATTTCAACGAGTAAAAGCACTTTTTCCAGAAGAACTAAGACACTTTGCTATAAAAAAAAATTTCTATTCATTATTAATTAAGACTCAACTCAAGCTAGTAATGGAGGCACCTTCATCAATCTTTGTACAGTTTAATTATTTATATGAATTTCCTGATGATCTTCTATCTGAAATTTCTTTTTTTTCTGTACCGATTAAACATATGGAAAAGATACCCTTTCCTCAAAATAAAACTGAATTAAATAATTATGAACAAAGCATAAAAAATAAAGTGCTGCAACGTATTGTTGCTAATGAATTAGAAACTTATTCTAAGCTTCTTAAAAACTCCGATATCCATCATTTTTTTTCAAGTTATAAAAAGCCATCCACGGAGAACAATAAAACAATTATCGCAACTTATGAGTTAATTAGTAAAATGATTCCACGGTTAAAACGCGAAAAAACAATAATTTTATCTGAAGATGAATATTCATTGTTACAAAAAAGACCCGTGCTTTTATCTAAAATAACAAAGTTACTTGACAATGGACTCATGGTTATTCAAAGTAGTGCAAACCACATTAAAGCTCCATAATAAGAACTAATTAAAAAAGATTTAAAACATTCTTTAGGTTGTCGATTGTAAATCAAACTATATTGATAGAACAAAATCCCAGCAGCTAAAAACCACACGATATAGAACAATTTACCTAGTAGAGAATAATAAGCTAATAATAACCAAGAAGAATGCATGATCAAAAGTATACTTGCTATTATCAAACGATCATAATTAGCAAAAAAAATTGCTGTGGATTTTACGCCAATTTTTAAATCATCTTCTTTATCTGTCATAGCATACATTGTGTCATAAGCAATAATCCATAAAAAATTGATTAGCAACAATATAATAATAGTTATATTAAACCTTGATCCAGAAGCTACATAAGCCATCGGAATTCCCATAGAAAAAGCGAAGCCTAGCACTATTTGAGGCGCACTCAAAAAGCGTTTACAAAAAGGATAAACACCCGTAATAATCACTGCTATTAAAGACCAAAGAAAGCAAGCTGATGGTAAACAAAGTAAGATAACTAGAGCGCAAACAAGAAGGAAAATTAATAAAAAAAAGGCTTCTGATAAATTAAGCTCCCCTGTTGTTAGCGGTCTTAATTGAGTTCTGCAAACATGTTTATCTATATTGCGATCAGCAATATCATTAATTACGCAACCCGCACTGCGCATTAAAATCGTACCCAAAATGAAAAGAATCAATATTTTTATTGAAGGTAATCCTTCATTAGCTAGCCATAAAGCCCAAGCAGTAGGATACCAAAGCAATAGAATACCTATTGGTTTATCTAATCGCATTAAACGATAAAAAGCATTAGATTTCTTTTGAAACTCTAATGCAGCGGCAAATTGCTTCGTCGATCCAGTGCTCGAATCCTCATGTGCCTGCGTATACAGCTCCGATTCTCCTTGCATCTTGCTCTCTGCAGCGAGTTTTGAAGGAAGTCTATTCCATTTCATTATTCAAATTTCTCTAATTGTGGAAATAAAATCTCTATTAAATAAAATGAATTGTTATTCTGAAACTTAAACTCAGCTAATCTCACCCAAAATTCACCTTGAAGAGATGATAGATATTTTTTCATCCAGTCAAACTCTATAAAATCAGTATTAATGGAATACACTACACGTTGCACTAAGTGAACTTTATCATTATTAAAAATTAATTTTCGTACTGATTCTTTATTTAAATTATTAAAAAAATCAGGTTGTGTTGAATAACAAGCAAAAGGGATAATAGTACGAGCATACCAAAAAATATCATTATGGCTTGTCATAAAAATTTCACGTTGAAAAATTTTTTCATTAATCCCGAGAACCTTTTTATCCCAATCTGTAGATTCAACCCAATTTTGAAAAAGCAACTTTAGTTTAGCGTCACCTGATAAATTACTTAATTTATCAGTTAATGGTTGATCGTAATATAACCATTTTTCAAGATCTAAAGAAGGCTTGGAGCAAACTGAATTAAAATTTATTAAAATTGGCATAAATTATTATACTCTTTATTTCAAAGGAACTAAATTAAAGGCGTTTACCCTGAGTACCTACTTCAACCCGTCCCAGCCTATTAAGATAAATCACCATTTTTTCTTGATTCCTTTTATCAGTCAAAACAAACTGTCCATTGCTCATCCCATGTGTATTACCACTAAAAAAAATGTGTTGTGTTCCATTAATCCCCTGCCATTCAATATTCCAATTTTCTATTTTCCAAGTCCATTGTTGGATTAATTCTAGCTCGTTTAAAACCCTCATTTTTTTTACTAAATCCATTCCTTTAGACCAATCGTTTTTGTGCATAATAGGTCTAAGTAATAAAGTTATTCCGCTGCTCTTAGCTTGTATTTTTGCATAATTTACGGCATTACGAATTTCATTAATTAAAAAATCTGCTTCGTTTTTTTGTTTTAATTGTACTAATGAGGTAAAGGCATATAAGATTAAGCTACAAAATAGCCCTAAGGTAAATAATAATTCTAATAAAGTAAAACCTTCTTTTTTTATCATGAAGTTAATCCCTCTTTTAAAGAAACTAACAGTTTAAATAGTTTCTTTTTAAGCAATGGATTATTAATAAGTTCATTCAATGAATTAGATTTAAAGAAGACCTTAGTTGTAATACAGGTCTTTATAACTGAGTGATTTAACTCACTATCATCACCCAAAATTAAAATACATTTAGATTCTAAAGCACGCTCATCAGATAGTATGCCATTTTGTAGCTCAACGTGCTTATAATGTTCATTTTCCAAAGCTAAAAAATGAATAATTTGTTGTAAAAGAGTTTTCTCTTTTATAGATAAATTGCTAGAAGTTAAAATAAGTAATTTTACTTCAATATTCGTTTTATTAGGATTTAAATTATTTTTATTTAACCAAGGCTTAATACCCATTAAATTTAAATAATAAAGATTAAGATTACTATACATTCCATTTAAGTATATTTTGATTCAAGATGCCTATAGTACCATAGCTTTTACAGTTTCAATACTTTGATCTTCTTCATCTTGCAATCCATCTTCAGTAATTGTTTGCAAAGGTTCCCAACCTTGTTTGAAATAATTACACAGCTTAGTTATATAAGGGTTTTTTGTTTTTAAGGTATTTAAAACTCGCCTTCCTTGACGTAAATCTAAATCCCATCGGCCATAGAGCTCAGGTTTATATAGAATGCCAGCGTCATAGATTAACTCTCGTATTAAGCGTAAATCCTGATAAATAGCTTGAGTTTTTTCTATGTTAGGTTGTTGATTTTTATGTTCTTTAGATAAGGCTTTTATAAGATTATGAAAGATATGAAACAGTATATGCGTTTCATCTTTAATCAAACCAAATTGTCTCAAACAACTAAATAATGTATTTAAAGTAAATGAGTGTCGTGCCCTTTCTAAAAAATCATGCTCAGCAACATTTTTAATTAATTGAGGAGACAGTTTGATAAAAATAGGATACAACGATAAAAACACTTCATGGTTGTTATTATCTCCAATAAACTGATTTATTTTTGGCTGATTTCCAAAAAAACTACTTCCAGTAGATAATTGTTTATTCAAATTGCTTTCAGGCAACGAAGAAAAATAAAGTGTGCTTAATTGCTCTGCTTGTTTAATTAATATTTTTTTATTACCTAAGGCAGAATTTTTAATTAATTCCAATGTAATATCAAACCATTTTTTTTCGCCCTTGTAGCAAGAATAAGCTAAAAGCTCTTCTAGAGAAGCAAAAGTAGAGTACATGATCTCTTGGTTTTTATAGGAGTTACCCTCTTTCTTAGCATAACGTACGTTAAGATAATTTTCTGTTGCATCACATCCGCTCTTTATTAAGCGCTTTTGATCATTATCTTCAACACTAAATCCTGTGGATTGAGTATTTCCTACATCCACAATAATGGATTGACCGGAATATTTTCTCAATTTAAGTCTATCTTGTTCCCATCCACTGGCAGGATCCCTAACTCCAGTTAAAAAACCATAAATCCAATTTAAAATGAAATGCTCACGATGAACTCGGTCAGTAACACGATCTACAGCGGTGCGTTCTGTTCCATTGTCAAACTGCACAGCCAAAGTTTTCATATTATTACCAAACTCTGACTCAATAAAAGTGGTATCGTCTGCATGAAAAGCATCCGTTGGGAAATTATTTAAAATACCACCATCATTATAATCATCCCCATTAAGCCGTGTATCACGAAATACAACAGGCAGACTAGCAGAAATTTTTACTGCTTCACTAACCTCCATATGAGGCATCTTATGATAAGAAAAATAACTCGTCTTCCTTAGACTTTTATTAGTTGCTGTGACGACTAGTTCCTTTCCTAAACCACAATCAGGAAAACGAGCTCTTAATTCTTCTAAAGTGGCAAAGGTAATTTTGCCGTTTGGATACGGAATATTATACTGTGTACTTATTTTTTTTACTTTTAGAGCAATCACATAATCAAATGCAGCTTTTAGAGCATCCGGTTCGGAGATACCTCGAGGGTCTATGCTAAAATAAACTAAATTTTCATGTTTAAAATGTTTAAAAAATTCAGCACTTTCTTCTGCCGAAAATCCAAGATAACACATTAAAGCCATAATGGCTCCCGCAGAGCTTCCGGCAAATTTTTGAGGGATAATCTGCGCTGCATTCAAGGCTTTCCATACGCCAACATGAGCATAAATTTTAGCCCCACCTCCACAAAACACAAGATTATCAATATTAGGTCTTCTTTCTTTGATTAAGATTTCATTGTTTTGTCGTTGATAAACTGCAATGCCATCCTCTCCATATAATAAAGTAAGTTTATTGCTAGTATTGGTGGTTTTTATTTCTTCTTTAGATTTCTTGGGTATGGGTTGAAACCATGAAATAAACCACGCCCATAATTGTTTATACCATGGTTCATCAGGAATAAATTTTTGAATTATACGGTAATTGCGCATTTCTTTATGACGAATGTCATAATCGGTAACTTTGATAGCCAGTGGATGAGCACCTTTGCATATGGCTTCAAAATTTACAGAACTCAAATTCCATTTCATCAGTTGATCGACTAAATTCTCTGTAATCAACACTCTTTTTGTATTACCTAAAGGCTCAATTTGAGGATCGTCTGCTGCTTTATATTTTGTTCGAGATGGAGGCACTAATAATTGATTAAATGCAATATGCAATCCTTGTTGGCCTTCATTCATTTCAAGACTAAGTAGTTGATAACTTAATGACAAGTCAATGTCTGTAATTTTCCATTGAGAAGTAAAATCACCTTGAAACCAGCGTATTAATCGCTCCCACCAACTTAATCGAACCTCTGCTGTAAAACCACGATACTCATTAACTGCTGAGTTAGTAAAGTACGCTTTTTTCTTTTGGTATTGATGTTCATTTAGCAACCATTTTTTGAATTGTTCTTTTTTTTCATCACTTAACCGAGTAAAGTCGAACACTATATTTTCATTGTCAAATAAATAATTTGCAAAAGAAATGGAATTATCAGGCGACTGACCATTTATTTGTAAGCGCCCTAAATAGGAAACAAGCACAATTTTTTTTAATAGATCAATATTTTTTTTATTTTTTGAATCAGATGCTAATAATTGACTTATCACATGTTGTGGTGTCATCTATTTATTCCCAAAAAAGTGACAATCATAGTAAAATCTTTTAACTTAAATTCTCATTCTTGTGAATCTGAAAACATGGAACTAAATTATAGTATTAATAATACTTAACACATTATGAACATAAATAAAATAGAGTCCACAAACTCTGGTTTATATGTTGTGACTTTTAGTTCCATTGAGATATAAATTAACAACAAATGGATTTTTATTTTACCATTTGTTGTTATAAAAATCAATTTTGAACTCTTTTCTTAAACAAAATGTAATCGTTCAAGGGGCGTGCTAAATTCTTGGTGAAAAGTCAGATTTGCAGAAAAAGAAGCAGATAAAACGTTGCATACATCAGTATATAAGCATTTTTCTGCTTTTTCTCGTTTAATCTGAGCCAAATATGGCTTTTTCTGCATGAGGAGTGAACAATTACAAAAAACTAGATATATAAAGTCCATATCTTTATTGTGCAAGAGTATCTCACTGAAAAGGTTATATTATATAAAATGTACAGCTTATGAGTATTTCAACGCGTTCCCGCCCTGATCTACTGCCATACAAAAAGTAGCTGAAGGACAAGAGACACTGCTTAAGGAATAACCCGGATCAATAAGATCAGCAGAGGACCAAGACGTTCCATTATAGCTTAATGCATTCCCACTCGTATCTACTGCCATACAAAAAGCAGCTGAAGGACAAGAGATACTGCTTAAGGAACGACCCGGATCAATGGAAGTAGGAGCAGACCAAACCCCTCCATTATAGCTTAATGCATTCCCATTCGCATCTACTGCCATACAAAAAGCAGGAGAAGGGCAAGAGACACTGCTTAACACAGGGAATGAATCAATGAAAGTAGGCGAAGACCAAAACGTACCATTATAGCTTAGTGCATTCCCCCCCTGATCCACTGCCATACAAAAAGCTACAAAAGGACAAGAAACACTGCTTAATACAGAGACTGGATCAATTAAAGTAGGCGAAGACCAAGACGTACCATTATAGCTTAGCACATTCCCCCCCTGATCTACTGCCATACAAAAAGCAACAAAAGGACAAGAAACGCTGGTTAATCCACTAGTACTAATAGAAAGTGGATTTCCCCACGAGGTGACAACCATAATTGTATATGGTTGAGAACCTGTATCTGGAGATGAATTTGAATCGGTGGCGGTAATAGTAAAATCATAATTGCCGCTTGCTGTTGGTACCCCAGATATAACTCCAGTTGAAGAATCTAAAGATAATCCTGTGGGTAATGAGCCTGAGGTGATAGCATAAGTATAAGGTGCCACACCACCGCTTGCGGTAATTGTTTGACTGTAGGTCGTATTTAATGTCGCTGCGGGTAAAGTGGCAGGAGAAATAGGCAATGGACCACTGACCACCAAGGCATAGGCTCTTGAGCCGGTATTAGAATTTGAATCTGTAGCCGTGACAGTAAAATTATAAGTGCTATCCGTCGTTGGTATTCCAGAGATAACACCAGTTGAAGAATCTAAAGATAATCCAATGGGTAATGAGCCTGAGGTGATAGCATAAGTATAAGGTGCCACACCACCGCTTGCGGTAATTGTTTGACTGTAGGTCGTATTTAATGTCGCTGCGGGTAAAGTGGCAGGAGAAATAGGCAATGGACCACTGACCACCAAGGCATAGGCTCTTAAACCGGTATTAGAATTTGAATCTGTAGCTGTGACAGTAAAATTATAAGTGCTATTCGTCGCTGGTATCCCAGAGATAACACCAGTTGAAAAATCTAAAGATAATCCAGTGGGTAATGAGCCTGAGGTGATAACATAAGTATAAGGTGCTACACCACCGCTTGCGGTAATTGTTTGACTGTAGGTTGTATTTAATATCGCTGCGGGTAAGGTAGCGGGAGAAATAGATAACGCTCCAATCACTGCTAAAGTAACTCATGTTACGCACGATCAATTTTAAGCGGCCATATTTTTTAGCTCCTGCCA
>CAMFHA010000062.1 GCA_945952115.1 uncultured Legionella sp.
TATTTTTCAGGGCAAAAATCTTTAGTCTTTGCTAACTACCCCTGACCTATTACGCCACCTTGAAGAAAATGGATCGAATTCTTGTGTTTGATCAGGGAAAAATAATTGAAGATGGACCTTTGCAATTGTTATTGCAAAACAAGGGAGGGATATTCTATAAATTATGGCAGATGCAAGCAATTAGATTTAAAGATAAACAACAATTTTCGCTAAATTGTTTATCTACCTCAACATAAAAAAGGCTTTAATTGATAGAAAAAGTAGGGTTGAATCTATACCAACAACGAATAGCTCTCAAAGTAGTCCTGCTGCAATAAAATTTCACTAAAATATAAGTTCAAGCAATGTCGTTTTAAGCTTCCTTTCGGAGAAAAGGAAGCTTAAGTTGATGTCATTATGTGAGCGATTACTGCTTAAGCACATAAATTACGTAAAACATACTGTAAAATACCACCATTTTTGTAATATTCTAGTTCATCAGCTGTATCAATACGGCACAATACTTTAACTTCTTCTTTAGTACCATTATTGCGCTCAATAGTTACGTTAAGCATGGCTCCAGGTTTTAGTGATTCAGAAATATCAATGCTGATGCGCTCATTACCTTCTAGTTTGAGTGTTTTACGCGTGATTTCATCGCAAAATTGTAAAGGAAGAATCCCCATTCCAATTAGATTTGAGCGATGAATGCGTTCAAAACTTTCAGTAATTACAGCTTTTACACCTAATAAATTAGTGCCTTTAGCTGCCCAATCTCTGGAAGAGCCGGTGCCATATTCTTTACCAGCAATAACCACTAAATCTTGCTTTTGCTCTTGGTATTTCATTGCTGCGTCATAAATAGGCATCACTTCACCAGTGGGAATAAACTGAGTTACTCCTCCTTCTTGGCCTGGCGTCATTTCATTGCGGATACGAATGTTAGCAAACGTTCCACGCATCATTACTTCATGATTTCCACGACGTGAGCCATAAGAGTTAAAATCAGATTCTTGGACGCCTTTTGATTTTAAATATAATCCAGCAGGAGAGTTTGCTTTAATAGAACCAGCAGGAGAGATGTGATCAGTAGTAATTGAGTCACCAAATAAAGCAAGAATATAAGCGTTTTTAATTGCTTTGATTGGTTCTGGTTTTGCTTTTAAATGCTCAAAAAATGGGGGGTGTTGAATATACGTCGAATGAGCATCCCATTCATAAGTTTTTCCAGTATTCGTTTTAATTGCTTGCCAATGTTCATCTCCTTCAAACACTTCTGCATATTCTTTACGAAACATGCCTCCAGTTACTTTAGCTACTTCAGCAGCTACTTCAGCATTAGAGGGCCAAATATCTTTTAAATAAACGTCGTTGCCGTGATTGTCTTTACCAAGAGGTTCTTTACTTAAATCCAATGTTGTTGTGCCGCAAAGAGCATAAGCAACAACTAAAGGAGGTGAAGCTAGCCAGTTTGCTCTCACTTGTGGATGAACTCGACCTTCAAAATTTCTATTTCCAGATAAAACAGCAGAAACTACTAAATCATTATCATTAATTGAAGAGGCAATAGCATCTGGTAATGGCCCTGAATTACCAATACAGGTAGTACAACCATAACCTACTAAATTAAATCCTAATTGGTCTAAATAATGTTGTAAACCTGCGTGATGTAAGTAATCAGTGACTACTTTGGAGCCTGGTGCCAAAGAAGATTTTACCCAAGGTTTACGTTGAAGACCTTTTTCAATTGCTTTTTTTGCCACTAGGCCTGCAGCCATTAATACACTAGGGTTTGAAGTATTAGTGCAACTAGTAATTGCCGCAATAACCACATTGCCATGCTTCATTTCAAATGCTTCATTTTTAACTGTAAAAGAGTGATCTTTTTCATCAATTTTATCAGTTTCTTTTAAAAAATTATCAAATTCTACAGGCAGAGAACTTAAAGTAACTTTATCTTGTGGACGCTTTGGACCTGCTAAAGAAGGTTCAACAGAAGATAAATCTAAAGTTAAGATGTCAGTAAATACAGGATCTTCACTGTTTTTGTCGTACCACATTCCTTGCGCTTTAGCATAGGTTTCTACTAATTCAATAGTATGTTTATCACGACCAGTCAGTTCTAAATATTTAATGGTTTCTTTATCAACAGGAAAGAAGCCACAAGTTGCGCCATATTCTGGTGCCATATTAGAAATAGTGGCTCGATCGGCAAGAGGCAGATCATTAAGGCCGGGGCCATAAAACTCAACAAATTTACCTACAACGCCTTTTTTACGTAGCATTTGAGTGACTGTTAATACGAGATCTGTTGCAGTGATTCCTTCTTTAAGCTTTCCTGTAAGTTTAAAACCAATTACTTCTGGAATAAGCATAGAAACAGGTTGACCTAACATTGCAGCTTCCGCTTCTATACCGCCAACCCCCCAACCTAAGACACCTAGGCCATTGACCATAGTCGTATGAGAATCTGTTCCAACTAAAGTATCTGGGTAAGCATAAAGTTGACCATCAACTTCGCTTGACCATACTGTTTTAGCTAAATACTCTAGGTTTACTTGATGGCAAATACCTGTTCCTGGTGGGACTACTTGAAAATTAGAAAAAGCTTTTTGTCCCCAGCGTAAAAACTCATAACGTTCATTATTACGCTCCATTTCAATTTCTGTATTAATTGTTAAAGAATCTTTAGTTCCAAACTTATCTACCATTACTGAATGATCAATAACTAGATCAACAGGAGAAAGAGGCGATATCTTGTCAACATTACCCCCCATTTCCCTAATAGCAGCACGCATTGCTGCTAAATCTACTACGGCAGGAACGCCAGTAAAATCTTGCATTAAGACACGGGCTGGTCGATAGGCAATCTCATGTTGAGATGTTTTGGCATTAAGCCAATCAGCAATTGCTTTAATATCTTTAGTGGTTACGGAATTGCTGTCTTCAAAGCGTAATAGATTTTCAAAGAGCACTTTTAAAGAGTAGGGGAGGCGACTAATTCCTTTAAAATGTTGTTCTTCTGCTTTTTTTAAACTGTAATAATGATAGGTTTTACCATCAATATTTAATTGACTTTTAGTTGTTAGACTATCATGACCAACTTTCATAAAATACTCCACTGATCAAAAAGGTAATCATAGCTTAGAATGAGGTTTAAACCCAAATAAAAAACCCTTCAAAAGAAGAGTTTTTTATTTTTTTACAATTAACAGGTTTTATAACAACTTAACGATTTGCCTGTCCAGCGATCTACCCAGCAGGTTTTTCTGCAATCATGTCCAATATAAGTCCAGGGTGTTCTGTAGCTTCCTCGATAATGATATTTAGGTTGATAATAAACAGGTCTAGGATAATTATTTGTATAATAGGCTAATTGAGTCCCTGAAGATAAATTATTAGTTGTAGTTGCATGAGAAATTCTGCTATAAAATAATCCGACTAGCACTACAAGAAATAGAATGCAAATAAAAACATATGAGTGATGAAGATTTGATTTTTTCATAATACACTCCTTTGTTTTAATTCTTTACTTGCAACAGCTACCCTTACTCTTTAATTATAGGATAGGTTGTACTAGTATGCTTTTGGGGATAGTGAGCGCCATTGAGAAAAGGTTTGCGATTTTTTAAAACTAGGATAGAGATGAGTAAAGTAATTTTTATTACAGGATGTTCAAGTGGCATTGGCTATGATGCAGTTTTTGCTTTTAAAAAACGAGGGTACCGTGTTATCGCATCTTGTCGAAAAAAAGAAGATTTAGAGCGATTGACTAGTCAAGGGGTTGAGGCTGTTTTACTTGATGTCAGTAATTCTCAATCTATCCAAACGGCATTTCAGCAGTTATTAGCTATTACTGAAGGTCGGTTGGATGTATTAATTAATAATGCAGGCTATGGTCAAGCAGGGGCTTTAGAAGATATAAACCGAGATCTTATTAGAAAACAATTTGAAACCAATGTTTTTGGTCTTCATGAACTCTGTTGTTTGGCTATTCCTATTATGAGACAACAAGGGCAAGGGCGTATTATTAATGTTAGCTCTATACTTGGAGTCATCTCTATGCCATTTCGAGGAGCTTATAATGCTTCCAAATATGCTGTTGAAGGTTTAAGTGATACCTTAAGGCTTGAATTAGGCTCTTCAGGCATTAAAGTAGTTACCATAGAGCCAGGTCCTATTGAAAGTAAATTTAGAGAAAATGCGGTGGATGGGACTTTAAATGCTTTAGATATTCATAAAAGCTATTTTTATAAACAATATCAATCGATGTTGGCTGAGTATAAACAAAAAAAATCAGAATCAATTTTTACCAAAAAAACAGCAGCTGTAATTAATTGTTTTATTCATGCTATTGAATCAGAGCGACCTAAAGCAAAATATGCTGTTACTTTCCCTGCACATTTACTTATTTTTCTTAAACGTATTTTAAGTATAAAGATGTTAGATAAATTTTTTTTAATGGTTTCAAAAAAGGAATTATCGTAAATACGAAAAATTTACATTTTTTTCTTTAAAATTAAAGAAAAAAATAAATTTGTTTGCTAATATCATAGTGAGTAAAAAAAACTATTAACTATCAAGGAAGTATTTATTATGAAAAAATCTACAATAGCTGTTGCTGCTCTTTTAACTGCTCTATCAAGTGCTCCAGTAGTATCTGTAGCTTATGCTGATGATGCTGCTCCAGCTGCAAATGGTGCTGCAACTCAACAAGGTTCTTGTTCTGGTTCACAATGTGCTGGAAAAAATTGTTCAGCTGGTAGTAATAGTGGTTGTTGTGCTGGAAAGAATGACGAATAATTACATTCTTAGTTTATTAAGAGGTAGTCTAGTACTACCTCTTCTTTTTTATACTTGATTTTATGCAAACAAATTCAGAGTTTATCCTACCTAAGTTATCTCCTTGGTTTAAAAAGAAATTTTTGAATTATGCGACGCAAGTACTGCAAGCGCAACAACAAATCACCAGTAATAGTGGCAAAAATATACTTCACTATACTTTAGAAAAAAATGATCGTCATGAACGTTTTAGTCATTATCCGCCTAAAGATCGTATTGACTCTTCTACGGGAGCTCAATATTTCTATCATTGCCATAGGGAAGATCTTGATACCACTGAACATGGTCATTTTCATTGTTTTCTACGCTACAAACGTATTCCTAAACATATTAAACCGACACCATTAGAGGATTGGGATCTTTATATTGACAATCCTTATACTCATTTAGTGGCTATTGGAATGAATCAAATTGGGATGCCTATTCGTCTTTTTACAGTGAATCGTTGGGTCACCTCAGAAATTTGGTATGATGCTGCTCATACGTTGAATTTTCTAAAGCGCTTTAAAATGACTTTAGATAATGATCCATATTGGCAGATTTTAGATAAATGGGTTGAGGGAATGCTCCATCTTTTTTCACCTCAAATTTATTGGCTTCATCAAGAACGAGACAAAATAATTCAAACTCACCAAGAAATAACACCTAATGAGAATATTTATCTTAATAAAGAATTAGAAGAACTTTCATTTATTGATATAAATTTACAAAAACAAGTTGAGTGGATTATTAGCTAACTGACATAATTACTCAAAGCCAAGTGTTCATTGACTAGGTCGTTTGTGTTATAATTAATTTTATTGGTTAATAAATAAGTTAATTATGAAGCATAAAGGAAGTCTGAGTTCTTTAATTGTTCAATCAAATAAATTAACTAAAGAAGAATTAGATCTCTCTAAATTTATGCGTGAGCATTTTTATATTAACTCACCAAATCCTTTAATGGTAAGTATTAGTGGAAGTTCTGAACAAAATTTACATTATTCTGGTGATAAACAAGTTTTAGATGCCAGTAGTATGTATTCTGATGAGCAACTTAATTTAATCATAGCTACAGCGGATGGTTTGGGTGAATCAGAAGAAGATCTCGATGATAATAAAAATAATGCTTTTATTAGCGCTTTTTGTACAGAACATTTTTGCAAGCAAGTTATAGAAAAAAAATCACTTCCTACTGTCCAATTTCTCTCAGATCTCGCTTCTGAAAGCAAAAAAGCAAATCAAATATCTGCGTCAGGGTTTCCTTATGATGGCCGAACAGCAATGTCTACATTGGCTTTTAATGCTCAATCAAAGCAAGCACATGTATTAGCTATAGGTGACACTCTAACTATCGTATTTGATGGTTATACTGGCAATGTAAAGTATCAACAGAAAGCTCGAGTTTATAATCAAGGTGGTTCAATTTGGGCTCCTGTTGATTTACAATTATTGGCTAATAAAAATCAATCAGTCGCTAATTTTGCTCAATCTACCATTCAAGAGTTGCATTGGCAATTAGAAGAAAATGACATTGTAATTCAAATGAGTGATGGTATTTGGTCTGAATTTCCTACTCTTGATCAAGAATATGCTATAGATGGTGCTTCCTATATAGAAACGGAATTAGCTATTAAGAATCTTTCTGAAATTATTAATAATTTTAATTCTAAAGCTTTTAATGCTTTAGATATAAGTAGAGCAATTCTTACTGAATCAATGACAAACTATAGCAATAATCTGAGTATTTTCCGTTCTATACATCAAGAGTTAGCTAAACAACTTGATGAAGCAGATCCTCAACAAATGATGCAAGATTTTATTAAAAATCTTCCTCCCATTACATCAGCCTCATTTAAGAAATTATTTGTTGCACAAAAACATGACTCTATTTCTTATCATGATGAAATGCCTGTGCAATTTTTTCGCAGCCAATATCAGCGAATTAGTTTTGGTGATTGTTCTACTTTAAATGTAATTAAAATACCTAGTAATAATGAGCATTTATTGCATCGATTATTAGATAATATGAACTCTTTGTATAATCATTCAGATTTAATTCAAAAAGTTGCGGACATGCCTAAAGATGACTTTGTAGATTTAATAAATAAACTTAGAAGTTATCAATTGATTTCTGAAGAAGCCGTTCCTTTTTCTAATAATATAGCTGTTAGTGCTTATTCAAAAGAGCACTTAGATTGTCTACTCTCATTTATCAATCACTATAGGGAATATCAGCAGATAATTAAACTTAATAAAGACGAAGCGATAGCACACAATAAAGTTATTCAATATATAAAATCTATTAAAATATTAGAGGAACGAAAATTTTTAAGTAAATTTCTTGAGCAATCTAATCCATTATCTATTTGGACCAGTCTTAGCCATTTCTTTTTTAGCGTTAAATCAGAACAAGAAACTTATCATAACGCACTTCATCAATTAAGCAATGAATCTTCTTTAAAGTAAGTCCTCTTATTATGTAACTTATTCGAAAGTATACAGCGTACAGCAAACGATATTTTTTATTTGAGCTAAAATTAGAATATCTAATGCTTATTATGGCCTATGCAATGACCCGATCTCCAAAAGAAATGCGAGCTCTATTTAATAAGCTCCCTCAACAAGAGCAATGGCGATTATTTATTGATGGATATAGACAAGAAGAAGGAGAAGGGGCTTTTGATGTTCGTGAACCTGGTTATATGCAGGCAATGAAAAATGCTTTTTTAACCATGTTGAATACGATTGATCAACCACTTACTTCTGAACTGATCATTATTTTACATTCCAAAGCATTAAGTGGAGTTGACGGTACAGACAATGAAAATTTAGATACTTTCAGAGATGGTTCTCCAGGCGATTTTGGATTAGTAGCTAATAAGGATTCTTTGAATCCTGCTCTAGGTAATGCATCATTAGAGGGAATTAAAGAATTTATTAATAGTGGTGCTTTAAGCGAACAAGTAATTGGTAGAAATAATACCGCTGCACCCAGGTATGAAATTCTTATTGATGGAATAGATGTTGCTCGAACTGATTCTCCTGAAGATATCTTTGAAAAGATAAAAAACCAAGGAGGGCGCTTTTATTGTAAGCACGAGTCTGCTGAATCTATAGAAGCTAATGTAAATAAAATATTAGATGATTATCATCAAAAAATAAATGAAGCTACAAACAGTCAAGGTAAATTAAGTGCTATTATAGATATGGTTTCGCAACTTGAGCGGCGACACATTTTTAGTGATGGAAATGCACGTACTCTTGTTATGTTGGTATTAAATCGAGAGTTAGTAAAAAATGGTTTTTCTCCAGTCATACTTGATAATCCTAATCGCTTTGATTTGTTTAGCCAAAAAGAGCTTGTAAATGAAGTTGGCTTTGGAATGCAAAAATTTTGGCAGCACGCTTTTCATCGAGAGATTAGTCATCTTCTGGTTCAGGAAGACATGAAAAATAAAATTTTAGCAATGAAACAAGACGCGTTAAAAATAAAAGAAAAACCTAGTCAAGAAGTGAATCAAGAAATGCAAACAAATAACACGATAAACGCATCTAATTTTTGAACATAAATATCAATAGACTTCTTTCGAAACTTTATTGCAGAGGCAAATTGCTTCGTCGATTCGGTGCTCAAATCCTCATGTACTTGCGTGTACACTCCGGTTCTCCGCTCCGAGTCACTGCCATTAAGTTAAGGAATTTTTATAGCCGTTCGCGCTGAGGAGTGTGCGTAAGCACACGTCTCGAAGCGTTACAGTGAAAGGCTTCGAGAGGGCCTAAAGGCCTCCTCAGCCCGAACGGTTACGATGTGAAATTCCTTAACTTAATGGCAGTGCCGCCTCGCACTTTGCTCTCTGCAGCGAGTTTCGAAAGAAGTCTAACTGCTGCTTAATGTATCCATCATATGGGATTTTTTCTACCCTAAATCATAATCAGAGAATAAAATAAAAGATTGTGAAGGAACGCTGTATTTTAGCAAACAGACTCCTGCTTCATTGGAGCATTGTACCGCAACACAACACTTACTTCCTTGGTCAGCGCAAGCACCAAGAAATCTCGGTAATTCTCTAGGCTTTCCTTGAAAGCTTATTAATAAAGAATGAATTTGATTGATTTTTTGGAAAGGTATAATTGCTGTCGCAATTTGATAAGTTTTATCACTTTGTAGAGCAAATTTATCAGACGGTTTTATTAAAAAAGCCTTTGCTCCTTCGCCTGTAGTTTTATAATGGGCTAAGAAGTCTTTCTGGCAATCATCAACTGAAAAAAAAGCAAGTAAAGCAGAGTTTATTTGTTGTACATCACCTGCTTTATAATGAAAAACAATTAAAGCATTGCTGGTATTCCAGTCATGAGAAAAGAAATCAAAAGTGTTTGCCTGACTAGGTGTTGATAAAAAAATCAAAAAAAATAAAGTGTGGACTAAATTAAATAATGTGTTGTGATTAATCATTTTCCCTCCATGAAGAGGCATTATCTTAATCTATTTTAGATACTCCTTCTACCTGATTCTTTTTCTAATGCTGCTAGCGTTTTTTGAGATCTAAGGTTGAATGGTTTTTATCAGCTAATTGTTCCAGATGCGGCTGAGTTTCTTTAATCTGTTGAGGTTGGCTTTTAAAAAATTGGATTCGCGTTTTATCGGTTTTCTCAATAAGTTCAATACTTGAAGTACGTTCTTTAATAGCTGTTAGTGCTAGTGGTAAAACATCTTGAACATTTTCTAATATTTCCATAGGTAATTTCTGAAAAAAAGCTAATTCAAGCCCAGCTTCTTGTCCTTCATGACGAAGTTTTTCAATCATCATTTGATGATTAACAGCTTTAGCCAATCGATATTCAGCAAGAATTGGTAATCGAATTAAAGGGCTTGGTGTTTGTTTCACTTTTTGAATATCTCTGTTTGTAGTTTCTTGTCTAAAAATCACGGAGTCAGCGAGCTCTGTATCCGTTAATGCGATAGCATAAGGGCCAACAAAAAATGAATCGCCATGAATTACATTAGAATCTATTTTCATCGTATAGCCATAAGGAATTTCAAAAGAGGCAAATGTAAACTCTCTCTTACCTAAAGCTTTACCAAGAATGAGTGCACCGCCAGAATGTTCTGATAAGGGAGTAAATACATGAGGAAAAGGATGGATTTCAACAAACAATCCGCCACCACCGCTCATTTTCATAACATATTGATCGATATAGTCTTTATCAAAATCATATTGAACTAAATAGAGATTTTCTAACTCTGGCTCATTTACTGCTTCAAGAGTAACTGGTTGCTCAAGAGGAATAAGCTCTGCACCATATTTTTTCAGAAAAGCAGGATCGACTGCGAGTGCATTCATTTTAGGGATATTTATATAACTAAAATCCGGAGGAACTAATAGAACGCCTAATCCACCAAAAACACTAGCATCACGCCCACTTAATGCTTTTTCGACTGAACGATTCTTCCAAGTTCCTTTGATAGTTATTTCTTGAGGCTGTGTCAAATAAATAGTGGAGTTATTATTAGGTAAATCCATTAGAGTTAGGCCGGTTGCTTTCATCATATCGACTGAGGTGCCTGTGTTGATGATGGCATGTGCTATGGTTGCTTTCATCAGTGGTCGTAGTGGAGCATCTGGATTTCTTCTGTCTACCATTGTTGCCTTCAAACGATGCTCATGTTGATTTGCAAGCTCTGTTGGCAATCTACTTTTCATACACATGTTGCACTTGCATAGCTCGCTGTGCAACTTTTGAGTGGGCATAATTCCTAAACGTTGTTCTAGTAAAGTAGGCATATTGTTGCTCTATATTTGTCTGTTATTGATAAATATAGTTCATTTTAGTTGACTCGAGGTGGTTTGAGCGGTTTATTTTCGGTTTCTTGAGCCGATACGGGGTGTTGTTGAAAAAACACATCGCTTCGTCGTCCCAGCATTCCTTTGTCAACGGTTGAAAATAGACTATTATGTTTAGAAAATGCATTTAAACTTCTTTGAATTATTCTAAAAACCATGTCTGATTTATTCATATGCTTTAATTTATTTTCAGCTCGAATAATCGGTTTAATTTTGGATTCATCATTTTGCGGGTGCGTGGCATCTACCTCTTGTAATAAATTAATTAATTGTGAGGTGTCTTTAATTTCATCTCTACCACAAACCGAAGCTAATTTTATAGCTCTATCTAAAGTATTTTGAAAACGACTAGTTCCAAATGGGTTCACCGGAAGAAGCCATCGGGTTGTAGTTACTTTTTTGTCCTCTAAAATCTCTTGACGCTTAAAGTGTATCAAAGTTTCTATTAGTTGCTTTTCAGTATTAACGCTTTGAATTTCTTTTAGTAATGTTTCTACAGTTGTTTTTCGTTGACCACTTAAAAACCAATTATAACTACGATATTCATTTAATAAGGTTTGTACTGAGGATTTGACTTGATTAAAATCAACCTTCTCTCCGCTGACATCAGTTAATGCTTTAAACAATAGAATATAATTAAAATTATCAACTATTTTGTTTAAATGTCCTTGAAATCCAAACCAAGGTTTAATCCAAGAGTCTTTTTTAGATTGTTTATTATGATCTTGTAAAAACTCATTTAGAAACTCAGTGTGTGCTTCTCGTATCACTTCTAAGGACGATTTATTTAAACTTAAATACAATAAATAATCTCTATTGCTTTGAGAGAAAGGATGGGAGTTTTTATTTTTAATTATATGCTCAGCAAATAATGCTTTTAATTTAATTTTTACTTCTTCTTTACTGACTAACGCATTTGTATTTTTACTAAATATCTCATCATTCTTTGTTTTAAAATATTGATAAGCTGTAATATCAGCTGGTATACAATCTTTTTGATAAATGTCATTTTGATAGGATTCGTTAATCTCCCTAGGAACTTCAACATACAGGTTTTTAAGTTGATTCATTACCTCTTGGGTTTTCAAGGGGCTTTGATGGGGTAGTTCATTGAATTTTTCTACGGCATGAGCGATGAATGTTTTCTCATCAAATAGTTGTTTAGCTTTTTGTTCTCGATAGGTTTCTTCTAATTGTTCAGAAAAAAGAGCCCAATGTTTTTGATAAAAAGTTGGATCTAACTCTTTGTTTTCAATATGGCGTAGAAAATATCCAAGCACGTCATAGAGTGTTTCGTGAAATTCAATTGTTGCTTCAGTTTTTTCAAGCAATTCTTGTTGAATTGTTTGAATGGTTTTTCCCTGTAATTCAGCATTATTTAAAATAGTGAACGCATGACCTTCAGAGCCTTGCCGTCCGGTGCGTCCTAGCATTTGATTGTGTTGACGTACAGTAGCTACAAAAGTGATATATACTGACATGGATTTTTTGTAATGGATATTAGTGTTTCGAGTTAGCGCCGGCGTGGTAATCGTGATCATTCCTGAATGAGCAGCTTTCTCAATTACATTTGCTTCGTCCCCCAAACCAGTATACATTTGACGTTGGAAGTCAAACTCTTTTTTTTCTAAAAATGCATTGAATGCTTTAACGGTTTGGATGTCTTTCAAAAAGATAAGTGTCGGTGGCACATCTTTGTTTTTTCTTTTTATATGTTCTTGTCGTTCTTTCACTAGTTGCTTATATAGTTCTTCAAATTGTGCTTTTTGATCAGGCGCCAGAACTGCCGCATATTCTTTGGTCTGTTTTTCTTGGTGTGGTTCTACTTTGGAAAAGTCAAAGCCATATTTTTGATATTGAATGGTGATTTCTGGATCTGATCCTACTGTTCCCGAAGAGCCCCAAATTATCCCGCGTCTTGAACGATAATAATCAACCATATTTTTATTATTCATTGAAATAATAGTATGAGATTCGGGTGACTTAATAAAATTTTTGTCTTTATATTCGCGAGATAACTTGCTGAACCAAAGTTGCTGTACTCCATTACCATATTCTGTAATTTGGCTTATTTTTCCATCAGGTTGAATGATTTTGATGGTGTCGGTTTCTTTTACTAGTCCGCGAATCTTTTTTCTTTCAGGCTTGTCAGAAAGTACCGCATCTTTATCAATAGCTAATCTATAGTTCACTAAAAGTGCTGAATCAATCCAGCGTTTTAACACTTGTTCTGGAATTTCTTGAATAAATTCTCGTTTTTTTCCATCTCGATGAGCTACATGGTTTAAATATCGTCTTAATAGATAGGCATCTTGTTCTGGTGAAGTGCGGTTTGATAAAAAGATGCTATCATGAGTTACAAAATGATTAATAGCATCATATAGCCATTCTTGGCTTTCGCTTAATTTAAATGCACCTTCTGTTGTTGCATATCGATAAATTACATGATCATCTAAAATACTATGATCTGATTCATTGAAGACAGCTGACACCCGTGCCTTAGGATCATTGATACCTCCTGGTTTTCCTTTGGAAGCAGCGATATATAAGGCATATTCTGCCTTGGTACTTATATTGATACCATCCAATTGATAATGATCTACTCCTGGTTCTGAGGTAACTGGTTCTGTTGCATGGGGGATACCGAGAAAAGATAAAAATGGAGAAAACTCTTCTAAATCGCGTTTAGCATCAACTAATGATGAAGTACTAATGTCTACTCGATCGCTATCTAAATAGAGTATGCATGCTTTCATCATATCAATCATGCTTTTGCCTTGGCCTGTGTCAATATTGGAAATTAAATCTCCCGAATGCATCATGCAATCAATAATCGCTATCATTTGTGTTGAATAGGGAAATTGTCCTGTAGTCCGGTATATTGATTCTCGTATTAACCCGAGTGCTAGTAATCTGCGCTTAAATGGATCGCATTCTTTAGGCTCTCCTCGTTTAATAGCCCAAAATAATTCTTTGATCTCTGTATTGCTTAATTCTTTGGCGGGTTTTCCATAATACATCGGTAAATTATGGCCTGCTTCATTAATAAATAAAAAAGCCTCCATCATTTGTTTTCGATAATAATCAGGGTATTTGCTCTTATTATTTAAATCTACAAATCTATTGATTACCCGTTCAACATGTTTTGTATCAAAATGCTCAGTATCGTCCCGATGGCCATATGGAGCTTTTTCTAATGATTTTATAATGTCTTCAATAGATAGTTTCTTGCTATGGCCCTCATGCAATCTATCTAATAAACAAGGCATGCTTGCACCTGATACAGCGAAGTGATTGTGTAAATTTTGACAATCTTCTTCTGTGCGATGCATCAATTCAGTGATGAGTGCCTGGTAGGAGTTTTTATTAATAAATTCTTGGCGCTCTTTTTTAGATGTTCTTGAATAACATAATGCCAGGATTTGAAAAACCTTCTGAGATTTAGAATCAATAGGTGTTTTAGTTAATTGACGTCGAATGTCATCAGGCAAGTCATCTAAAAGTTTTGCCATTGCAAATCGTGGAGCATTATCTTTAGAAAACTCTAACAACACACCAAATTCACTGGCAGAGATAGGTTTTTGCTGCTCTAATAATCGTGCAATCATTGGATCTTCACCCAATTCATAACGCTTAATAAACTCAGGTAACCAAGTTTCTATAGAAGCAACATCAGCATCTGATTGACATAACTTAACAATCTGGCACAGATGCTCGGTTGACAAGTAGCTATTATTTAATCGTTCTAAACATAAGATCAATTGATTACAGCTTTCTATATTACTCAGTTGATCCGCTGTTTTTACATAAGCATTTAACACCATCTTGGCATCGCGTTGTTTAAGATCTAACAACAGTTGTGTTAAATGATGAAAGGTTTGATAATCATGTTTTTTTTGTAAACTATTGGTGAATAATTTAGCAAAATCAACATCATTTTCTAAGCTTGGATTATGTTCTATAAAACTTTTATACATCTGTACTAGACGCGATAAGTCGCGCAGCTTAAATTCCAATGATTTAAAATCATCAATATCCTTCCATAAAAGAATTGTTCGAAAGCAATTAGTTAATTGAGTACGTAATTCACAAGGATTAATATGATTTATCGCCTGTTTAAAAGAAGCTTTTGCAATTTGTTGTATGAAAGGGTAGAGCGTTGATTTAGCGTAAGATAATATAGGTCCAAGCTTACTCCACGCATCGTTTAATTCTTTTTGTAATGTTGAAGTGTCTTTTTGTCTGAATTGTTCATAAGTTTTATTCCAGATAGCCACTTGTTGTGTTAATTCATCTAATTGTGCGCTTACTGTTTCTTGATGTTGTTGCGCTTTGAGTAATTGAGCTTCAAGAGATTGTATTTGGTCAGTGACTTTAGATTCATTTGTTAGCGACGAAGACGCTTTTTCAAGTTCATTTTTTTTAAGATGTTCTATAGTTTGTTCTAATTCATAAAGATTATCATTGATCTTTTGAAGTTCTATTGGTGATAATTTTGTGTCTGGAGGAGCAAATTGAAACACTAGGCTGCCTTCTTTTCGTAGCGCAAAGGCAACAAGCAATCGAAGTAAGGGTTCTCTTATTTCAACTGATAATTCATAAAAAAACTGAGGTACTTGGGTTTTGAATTTTGATTGAAGTCCTTTTTGAGATAATTCTTCGCGTAATTTTTTTTCACATTCAAAGCTTATAGTTTCGAGCGTGCCATTTTGAATGGCTATATATAATTTTCCACCAGGTTGCGCAAAATCTCCTTCTAATTCAATAAGGCTTTTAATCCCTTGACCTTTACATATTATTTTTCCTTCGGCAATACCAAGATATAATTTATCTTTTTTCGGATAATCATATTTGCGTAGCGTCGATAATAAATTGAGTTGATATCCTATATGTTTTTCACATAAGTAGAGTGTGTCTTTAGGATCAAACTTTGAAAGTTTATTTAAATCGTCATATAAAGCAATAAAAGTATCATAATTTAAGCGACAAGTACTGTTTATAATGAGTTGATAGGCATAATCTAAATTATTAGGTTTATCGGATTCAGTTGCTAATTTTAAATAATATTGTATTCGATCAAGTTTGGGAGTTAATTCTTGCTTTTTATCTTGAGGAAGATGGTTGTGATAAAAATCATCTAATAGGTAAGTGAATAATAACAAATCATTGAAGTAATTTTGCGCAACTATAGGGTCTCTTTCTAGATAGTTGACCATATCAATCGCATAAACCATTGGCCATCGGCTGTCTGAGTTATATTGATTAATGTAATTTAACAATAATAAAGTGGCTTGACGGTGAGTTTTTAAGTAATCGAATAATTCTTGTATACAATAGCTTTTATTAAGTCCCTGACTTTCAAATTCAGTACTATTCATAAGTCCTAAGCGATCGTATAGTGCAATACCTTCTTCCTCTGTCATATGAATATCTTGATGATAGAGCTCAATCATTCCATTTAACAATTCAGTATATACTTCAGGATGAGTAAACATTCTATCAATATTACCGAAAGCAGAGTCGCGAATACGAGTTTTATGAGTGAAATTATAATCACCACTGGTGCGTGTATGTGTGGTTAAAAAGAGTGAAGCTAACAAAATTTTTGAGTACTTATTAATGCTGTCTCTATGTTCCCAATCGGTTTGATTATCGGTATCAAAAAAACGAAAATCAAACGCTTTAAGTTGAGAAATAAGACGACGCAAATCCATACCAGAAGTTTGTTGACCAGCATAACGCCATGCACCACAAATGGCCTCTTCTGGGTCAATGTTTTTTTCCTGAGCATAACGAGCATAACGGGGGTCTAGAGATAAGATGTTCATTTGATCTAAATAAAAATACTCATACCACTCTGTTTTATCAACATATACTTTATATTCTTTGGAGATAGCTTGCCCTGTATAAGGAATGACATGAGGAGGGCCATAGGTATTTAAAAATTCTTCTTTGGTTTTTTTATTTTCTTTAGTTTTTGCATTATCTTTTATTGTTTGTCTAAGTGCTGTTATAGCTTCTTTATCAAGGAGAAAAATTGCTTGTTCAGATTGGTATTTTTGGACTTGCTCATCAGTCAAATAATTCCATTTTAATTGATTAAGACAGGTACGAGCTGCCAATGTTTCTAAAGAGCTTCGATATACTGATCTATCTTTAGAAAATGGAACCTCATTTTGTTGTTCTGGATCATAAATAAGCTTCATCGGTTCTGTAATGAGCTTAAATCCTTCATGCTTTGAGGCATAATAACCTTCATAATGGTTCAATGAAATGCGCTCACGATGAGTATGACCTGCTTTCGAGGTAATCGCTAAAAGAGCAATTTTAAAATCCTGTTGTTTTAATTTTTGCTCTAAGTTGGTTAAATCTATATCATCAGGTAAGAGTACTTCTTTTTCCATTCCTCTTACAAAGTAGGCTTTAGGTTTTTCAGACAAGTACACTAGGCCATCTGGTGTATATTTTGGGTATTGTAGATTACCCTTTTTATCTCTAGATAAAGTAGACATTAATGCGAAATCATAGCCATTGACATCCAGCTGTTCTGTCACATTACGTGCGTTTTTTAAAATAGTAAGTAAACGCTCCATATAAACCAAAGGGTGTCCTGCTGATGGCTGTGTCCATGCCTCTACGATACTGTCTAATGCAAGATTTTCTTTTAATGCAAGCTTGCTCCATTCTTGCCAGAATGTTTCAAATCCTAATAACACATCTGGTAAATACAGTGAGCTTTTATCTGTTTTAGATAAAAAATTCATCAAGCAATTAAATTGTTCTGGTGAGTATTGAGATAGTTCTTCTAGTGAAGTGATTACCTTGGGATCATCGAATAAGACATCCCATTGAGAGAATCTTGATAAAAAACGCTCTTTTAATTGTTTTGAAAATTCAGGATTTTTTTGATCGCCATTCTCTAGTATACGAGATAGAGTATCTACTCCTAATTGACCATATTTCATCCAAACATTGCGCATGGCAGGTTCTTTGTTGATAAGGCTTTGTATGTTAGAAGGTAATGAAAGCTCTTGATAAATAGGTTCAGAGACTGGATGATGATAAGGTTTTGGAGTAAATAGATAACTTGGATTAGGTTTTCGATCAGGATCATAATCCATGATCCATTCACCTAACTCAGTTTGTTGTAAAAATAGTCCATCAGGTAAGCGCTCAGGATGTTTAAAATCTACGTTTAATGCCACGAAGCTATTAGCATGAGAAGCAATATAAGCGGCTGCTTCTGGTGACAAATATTTCACTGCAAAGGGTAAATTTCCAAACCATTCTGTTTTAAAGATAGTATAAAGATGAGCCTCTCTAATCTGTGTCGAATAAGGCTCTTTTTTAAATGTTTCAAAATCAATGAGTGTTCCGCTATAGGTAGCAATGGCTTCTTGTTGTTGGGAAATTTCTACAGTTTCATGTTGCTCATGAATAATTTCGGTAACTTCTTGCATTTGTACAACACGTTGAACTTCGGTTACTAATAAGTAATCAAACTCATTTTTTTTATCAGCACTTGCATTAATCAAAGCTTTTAGTGGATTGGGTTTGATATTTGGATCAAACGCTAATGGTAGTTCACTATCATCAAAGGATGAGTTATTTTTTAAATCAATGCTTTGATCTTCTGACGAAATCCATTTTGCTTGATAGTACGCTTGCATATTTTCAATCAACTGATTTTTTAGTGGACTAAAAATTTTTTGAGGATCTGAAAAAACGTGATCATCTTGCTTAATAATTAAAGGACAATGTAAGGATTTTGTTGGCTCATCAGTTAAGGTTTGCGCAATGTTACTAAGGCTATCATCACTTAAATCCTTTTTTGTAAAGACATAAGTAATTTCTTTCAAAGAGGTTAAATTAACAGCCTCTATCCATTGGCGGTAAGCCTCTGTTTGAAGAACTTGAGGATCAATCTTGAATAAAAGTTTTTCAAATCCAAGAGCAATCGTATTGTTTTTAATATACTGGGTAAGTATCAATAAATCCTCAGAAGATAGTGGTTGATCTTCAAGCAAATTTAATTCACGAAATTGTTTCTTTTCTAATTCAGTACGAGGCTTATTTTTTATATGTTCTAGTTGAATTTTTAGCGTTTTTTTATTGGTTTGAGCGCGTGGCATAATTAAATCTCATAGGAAATATATGTCTATCCTAAGTATATACTATTTTGATTGTCTGTAAAATTATTGGGATTTATGTTCTGTAAGAATTGATTTGAGTTATAACATTGCTTTCTTTGTCTTTTTCCAGAATACTCGAGTTTAGCCATTTTTCCCTAATCCGTTCGCCCTGAGGAGCGTGCGTAGCA
>CAMFHA010000063.1 GCA_945952115.1 uncultured Legionella sp.
TGACAATTTTCAGTTATTGAAAACTTAGTATTTTGAAGTTTCTTGGGTATATATCCCATCCCTACCGCTACTAATTGTGCCACTATTGACAATATTATCGACAAGAGCATGACTGTAGATGCCTAAACCTGCTTGTGAATTGCCGATGATATTTCCGCTATTGGATATGGTGCCACTTACCGTGGAAACAGAAAAAATAGCTAATCCAGATGTATTTCCGCTTATAGTCCCGCTATTCGAAATATCTCCGCTAACCGAAGAAAAATGATCGACTGTTATGCCAAGATTACCACCACCAATGGTTCCTGAATTAACGAGACTGTCCTTTAAGATAGTATTGTCATGAAGAGAGATTTCAGCTTGCCCTCCACTAATCTTGCCACTATTAACCAGGCTTCCATTTATAGTAGTAGCAGAGAGCATTATACTTGCAGAAGTACTGTCACCATTACCACTAATGAATCCACTATTAGAAATATTACCAGTAATAGTAGAGCCACCAATGTGTATTCCACTGGAGCTGACACTTTGAATGGTTCCGCTATTCATAATATTGCCACTTATATTACTATCGGCTATCAAAACACCGTCACCGTTGCCTGCTGCAAAAATCAAACCAGCATTAGTAATACCTCCTTCAATTAAAGAATGGGTATAAATGACTATGCCAGGACCATTATTGCCAGCATTGATTGTTCCAGTATTTAAAATACCACCACTGATGGTGCTGGTCTTCTCGATTCGAACACCAGTACCTTGATTGCTACTGATTACACCCTTATTATTAATGCCTCCACTAACACTGCTACTAATCACTCTTAGAGCAATACTATTAGGCGTTACAGTAGTGGGAGTACTAATTGTCCCACTATTAATAATACCGCTACTTACTATACTTCCACCCGATATCTTTAAAGCAGTAGCCGTACCTGCAGTAGTGGAACTACCTGTACTAGTAATAGTTCCACTATTAGAAATTCCCTTAGAAAGTGAAGAGTTAGTTATACCGATAGCAATACCATTAGCATTACTATTACTCACTATTCCGCCAGCATCGACAGCAATGAATAAAGGCGTTACAGGAGGAGGGTAATTAGCCATTTGAATACCGCCCACAGTACCGCCAGAAAGGACGCTAACACTTAAGTTCGCTGTAAATTCACATATCATTCCAGCTAAAGTATTACCGACTATTTGAGGTGGGCAAGTCTGATACGCAATCACAGCTTCAGTATTGAGTACAAAAATAGCAGAAGCAGTTGCTTTAAGCGTTAAATGTTTAATATTTGGTTTTGATAAATATTTATTACGTTTAATATCCATTATGTGATCTAAATTCCTTTTTATACCTATGATCAAACAATTAACAGCGTTCGATAATAAATTAACATCTCTTTTATCAAAAATATATACCTCAAATGGGGTGTGATTAAAACTGGGGTTTTTAAGTGTAAAAGGTATATACCCAAGTTCCTTCAAAAATAGCATTTCGAAGAAACTTGGGTATAGTTCGGCAGTTACACTGATTATAAAAAATAACATGATTATTCTTGTTAGCAATAATTGAATATTATTTTTGATCATTTGTTTGTTTTTTAGAACAGTAACTTTACATACAAATCATCATGAACAATAATTGTAACTAATGCACTATGGAGAATATCTCATGAATTCAGTTGGGGAAGAAAACGTTTTAGCACCTAATCAAGTTGATATTAATATTAGTTTACTAGCACATATTGCAGCAGACTCCGAATTACAGGGACGCTATGGAGTGCAAGGCTATGTTTTTGCTAATACTATTGGATATTTCAAGCAATACCTACATCAACGCCCCACTACAAATCCTACTTTACAAAAATTAGTGAATAGTGTTGATAAACTTCATGATCGAGCCAGATTAATGCAGCAGATGTCTGAAAGACAATGTAGTGCATCTGAGCTTGAACAATTCTCTAAACAAATAGCAACTGAAATTGCCTCACTAGGAGAAAATGGCGAAATAATTTTACCGGGTGGATGGAGGAATACTTCTAGTCCTGGTCATGCAATGATTTACCATTTTAAAAAAGAAAACGGTGTTTTGCGTTTTTATATTTATAATGCCGGTGCCGGTGTTCAGTTTCATGAAAAAGTTTCGACGGAGTCCAGCGAACGTTATTTTTCCACTAAAGTCTATGAATTTCCACCCAATACCACGCCCAAGCAACTGACTCATCTGATTCAGCGGGTGGTGAGCGCGCGTATGCCGCATTTACGAAATTCAGAACTGGATGAAGAAGAGTTATATGTTAAAAATATTGAAGAAATTATACCTTTTATCAATGATTTGACTAAAACAGAACCTATTCTTGCACAAGATTTATTTGACGAGACACTAACAACTACAGGACAAATTAGTGGAACATGCACTCAGCGTTCTATTCATCAAATGCTCAAACACTATTTTCCATCGCTTGAAGAATATCGTCGATTTATTATTGATTTTAAAATTCATGCTATTCGTGATTACTTGCATAAACATACAACTGATCGCCTATATTGCAGTGAATCAATTAAAGACCTCATCAACCAGGCAATTATTAATACGATTAAAATTTGTGACACGCCTGAGTTATATTCAAATAAAGCAGAAAAAGATGAAAAACTTCAACAGCTTTATCAATTACAAGATCAATTACAAACTCTAAATAGCGTAAAATCCCGTGTAAATACCCCTGAAGCAACAGAACATTTTAATTTTAATTTAACTAATCCTGAACTCAAATCAAGTGAGCTACCGAAGTCTTTATTTGAACGAACCAGACAACCTATTCGTCAGCTTCGCCGGATAAGTGCCTATTCGGATCAATTATTAACTGATTTAGAACAAATAGTATCTAACTGCAAAAATATATCTCAATCAGATCCCCTTTGGGTATTAAAACAAATAGAACAAACCTTTCTTGACTTGCCTATTCCCACTTCATTTGATGAAGATAATTTGACCTATAGAGAGCTTGTTAAAAACACAAATCAAATGGAGCAACTCACGCGGATTCTGTATCAATTTCAAGAGTTGCTGAATAGTTGTCGTAAAACTCAATTTGGCGACAATCAATTTGTTGCACAAACTACAACTCAAATGAGCATTTTAGCTATTAAAGATTATTGTCAGCGAAAGCATGCTCGCTTATTTGGAAAGCCTGATTTTTCTCCATTTTTTTCTTCTTATATTCATAATTTTTTTGATAAACATCGTTATGATCCTCATTTAGCAAGTCACCATGTAAAACTAGATGAACGTTTTAATGATTTAAATCTACTTTATTCAAAAGAAACAAAAAATCACCGTAGCACTGATAATTATATCGCCTATTACAATCAACTGATGCAACAGTTTCCCGGATTGTTTACACAACTTGAAGAGCGTTATATACCTCCTTCAGATCAAAAATTTGCTCAAGAAATTGCTGTTAAGCATGCAGAAGCACTTTATGTTCTTTGTGCACAATATGATAATCAAGGAAATCTCAAAACCGATAGTTTTCTTAATGAAAGCAGTTTTCAGCCATTAAAAGAAGAAATTCAAAAACAGTATGAATATGAGCGTTGTATTTTGTCAGCATTTTCACCAGTGTTTACACAATCATTGCCTTTGGGTTTTCAACTAAACCTCCACTATCGATTTGAAAACTTTCAATTTGATGAAACATTAGAAAATGTAGATATTAATTGGCAAGCTTTATCAGCACAGTTTAGACAACATCAGTATTATATAGAGCAACCAGAAATTCATGCAGCGATAAAACATGATGCCCCTAAGAGTTATTTAGGACAAAATTGTTCTAAAAAAACCAGTAATAATATTCAACTTTCTCCTTATGATAAACCAACTGAACGTGTTATCAATAAAGAGGATTTCTTTTATCGTGATTTGTTTCATTTACGCACTTCACAACAACATCAAGCCACGTTAACTTTAGATTATTTTGATGAAGCACTTCATTATTTAAAAGATCCTGATATCCAGAATTATGTAGAAGGAAATATATTTGAACCTTATGTTTTATCGACAACTTTAGACAACGATAAGATTTTTTTAACTCGATTTGATGATTTTATTCAACGCGGCTTAAAAGCATTTGTTTCATCTAATAACGAAATGACTCAAGAGGCTTTGTTTTTTATCCGTTTAAGTGCTTATGTGAATCGTTTTGCTGCAGAGAAAAACGCCTCAAACAATAATCGCGTTCTTACAGAGTATCAACGTATTAATGAGCTTATTCTTTCAAATACCGATCCTCATATTCTTGCAAGCCTTCATCAATATCGTTTTATGATGCTCATGGCTTTACAAGGTCAAAATACACGCATTGATTCAAGCCGTTTAGAAGAAGGACTTATTTCTTACTTTTATATTCAAGCACACTCTAATCCACATAGACCACTGGATGAAGAAACACAGTCCGAATTAGAATTGAATCAACGTAGTTTTCAAGAACTTATAAAACAACATTCCAATACAATTAAGTTACCTCTAATTAAGACCATTACTCAGCATTTAAATCCGCAATTTAAACAATTTCAAATTTCACAACAACAACCTAATATTTTTACATTACAAAATAATAATGATTCATCAATTCAATATGAGCTGGATCTGGAGCTAGGCGCTTTATACAAAGATAATAAAAAAGTAAGTCCAATTCCTTTGTATTTTTATCATTCCCCTTTATTTAAACAGTTTAACCTTGAGCAAGAAAGCTCTTGCTTGATGTACTCTGGTGGTCGCATTATTGAATTTTCTAAACCTGATGGAGTAATTCGGTTTATTAAAAAAGACGATACCTTTCGAATACAAAAAGAATTCTTATTTCAGGGGCAAAAAAAATGGTATGAATTATCTCCATTAAATGAACAACAAAAAACAGCATTACAATTAACCAATGAGCCCTTCATAAATGGATTACCTGAAGCGATTACTGATGGCGGCATAAATGTTTGGCAAGAATGTGATAAAGTTAATTCTACAGTTATTTTTACAGAAAATAATCAGCTTTTATTTTATAAATCTTCCAGTGATCCTGCTATTCGATCCTATAAAACAAATGCACCTTTAAGTAATGATTTAACGCAAGGTCGGTTTGATAACTCTAAATTTGTAATCAGTACCCAAGCCGATTCTGAGAGCGACATTTTTTTCAAGCGCTATGGCATTAAACTTTTGCAACAGGGCAGTGATTATGTCCATAGCAAAAGACCATCCTTTGTCTATCAACCAAATGCGGTATTTCCCATACCAGGGGTGGCCAGTTTACCTTTTAAAGAAACTTATCAAAAAAAAGATGAAACCATTGAACGAAATTATTTTATCGTTCCCGTACAACCTTTTCTTTATTCAAATGAATCAGTTAGAGAAGGCGAACTGTTTACTTTCGAACAAGATATCTCAGGAAAGATAGCCAACAAACGATTGAAAGATCTATGGAAAGATCGAAATTTAGAACCAGAAGAATATCCTCAGTGGCATTATGAAAATACTTGTCGAAGCATTACTTTTCCAATTGTGGATGGTAAACCAAAACCAGAAAAAGCATCTGATGGGCTTTATCTTGCTTATCTCTATTTAGCCGCAGGGCAAGCAGAACAAGCTTGGGATGTGTTGAACATGGTTCAACAGCGTTTTCCATTAGAAGGAAATTATGAAGAGCTGACTTATTTAGATTGGATTGTAAACGGATTGCCTGTTGTCTTAGAGAAAGAAGATCAACAAGCAGTAAGGGAAATGCCAGCTTATCAATCATGCCAGTTGAAGGCATTATCTTTACTTACCAAGTTTTTGGGAAATGATCAGCACATTCAATTACCTGCAACCGATAAAATTGATCGAACTACAGCTAATGGAGAATATGAGCTTATTTTATTACAACAAGCTCAGAATATTCACGATAACTTAGCTGCTATCGTTTATCAAAAGCTAAATCATTATTTAAATGTTGAACGCCATCTTGCTAAATCATTTCGTTTAGATGAAGTCACACTAAGAAGCTTATTATCTTATTACACCAATCAAGTAAATGATGTGAGTGGTGCTTTGGGTTATAGACAGCGTGAATCTAGTTTAAAAACCCTTACCTGGGAATTACAATTATTAAAGGCAAATATTAAATTACTTGAAGAAAATGCTAATCAAAAAACCTTTATTCCATTAGATTTAGTCGCTACGCAAAGAAGAATTCAAGAAATTGAACAAGAAGTTGCTCAACAACAACAAGTTATGAAGCGCTCCACAATTGTGGAACAAGTTTTAGTTAATTTATCATTACCTAAAAAAACTATTCAAATCAATCAAAGCTCTCTTTCTGAGCAGGCAAAAGATTATTACACAAATAGGAATACTGGATGGTATATTCGTCTTGGCTCTGTATCCTCTGATGCACCTCATCTTGCAATGCACGCGCTATCACCTGATATTTCGCAAGAAGAATTTTTTAGATTCTTTCCAGATTATTTTAAAATTGCTCGTGATCTAAATCACCCTGACCACAAGCGATTAGAATTATTTTGTAGAGATTATCTCATTGCACATCGTCATACATCTTTAGAGAAGCAACTCACTAATACCCCCCTACTGACGAACTTATTATATAGGCTTTGTCATTATCGTGAAAAAATATATCACTCAACAATTGATGGGATCGCAAGAGAACTCAAACAAAAGGAAGAACATTTACCCCCTATTGAAATTTATCAGACTAAAGATGTTTTTGCAGAACCTTTAGCTGAAGTCCAATCTATTTTTGAAACCTTACTCAATAAAATGCCTGAGCCAGAACGGCCTATGCAGGTGATGAGTGGATGTGGATTAAAACGAGCACAATCTATTCCCTCATTAGAAGAATTAAAAAGCTTAACTCATTCTTATTATATTTTAACCCCTAGTCAATTAATTTATTACAATCATTTGCTTAATAAAATACAGCCAATCACCGCAGAAAAAAAACAGCTGGCTAGCTTAAATGCCTATTTTTCTGCAGATGCGCTACAACTTTCCTCTGAAGCAATAGATGAGATTAAAAACAAAACACGACATGTTCCCACCAGTTTATTGGTAGAAACATTGGCAGATACCGTACAACAACCTATTCTTACTCAGTTTTATACTATTTATCAACGAAGTGAAGAAACTTATGAAAGTGGCTTACAAGCTATTCTTGAAACCTTGCCAGAAAAACCTACTTTTGAACAATTACACGCTGCTGAAATAGAAGCAGGCTCACTTCAACATGCGAATTTTGATGCAAATCAAAATGCAGCACAACTGCTAGGGAATGCATCATTACGTACTCAGCTCAAAAATGAAATTCTAAAATTAGAGTCGTCTTGGAGTAAGCAAACAACACAGGCTCTTGAAGCACTTTTGAGTTTAGGTAATCGCAAACCCAGCAATCCGTCAGAAGCACAGCGCATTGAAATTGCTCGTCGCACTTTGCAACAAGACCATTTAACAGAACAAGATTTATTAAATTTATATTACCGTGCTCTTCCTTCAGCATATCAAGAAAGCACTGGTTTATCACAAAATGAAATTGAACAACTTCATCTTAATACCCATGTTTACGCACAAAAAAAACTTCATCTTCAGCATATTTTGCGAATTAAAAAGGCATTAATTGAAGCAGAAACAGATCCTAGCAGTGATCAATTACTCGTATTAGCTTCTACTCTAATGAGTAAAAACCTGATGGAAGGTCAGCAAGATCCAGCCATTATGCGTTTCCAATTAGAAGAAAACTTGTTATTACGTTCTCGACAAGTCCAAGCACTTCAACATTTATTATCTACAGCTCCAGATAATCAACATCAATTTGATGAGTGGATTGAAAAAATTATTATGGGAGGAGGTAAATCTAAAGTTTTACTTCCTTTAATGGCACAAAAAAAGGCGACAGGATTAAATTTAGTCGTTGTTGAAGTACCACGTGCATTATTAAAAACTAATCATGCAGATTTAAATGCAACATCGCAAAAATTATTTGATCAAACCGCTCATATTTTTGAATTTGATCGAGATAGCGATAGCTCTTCTTTACGATTACAAGAAATTTACCAACAGTTGTTAAATGCAATGACCCGTCGAGATTATTTAATCACGACCGGCGAATCAGTCCAATCGTTCCGCTTAAAATACTTAGAACTGCTCTACTCTAAACCTCCTGAAGATGCTGAAGAGTCAGAACTTAAAGAATGGCGAGCTCAAGTCAGTGCTGCTGCTAAAATTGTTCGTCTATTTAAAGAACGGGCTGATGTTATTATTGACGAAGTCCATGATGGTTTACTATTAAAACGCAAACTTAATTATGCATTTGGTGAACCAATTGCTCTTTCTCCTGAAGTAATTCAATTAAATATTTCTTTATTTGCTTTTTTGCAATCTCACATTAAATTACCTCCAGTTAAGCCTGATCAAGATCAGCAAGAACAAATTAAAAATAATGAAAAAGCATTAAAGTCTGGTTGGAAATCAATCAAAAAAGAATTTCCTTCTTTGCTAATAAATGACCCGAAAAGTCCACTAGCCCGTTATGTTGAACAATTATGTGGAAAAAATCTTGAGAAACGTCAAGCATTAATTCGTTATTTAAACAACGAAGGCGACTGTCCGTTTTTACTTAGCTGTGGTAACAAAACAATATTAGATGCATTTGCTTTTTTTAAAGCGCAGCAGAAAACTCTTGATCTGACTCTATCTAAACGTTATCAAGAAAATTATGGGCCATCACAACTAGACAACTTAAGCGAGATTAAAAGAAGTCTTGCAATTCCCTATGTTGGTAATGGGAAAGCTAAAGAACGCAGTCAATTTAGCAGCCCATTAGAAACAATGAATTATACTATTCAAGCACTTCGTTTGACTGGTATTAGTCGAACAATGTTCACAGAAATTATTCAACAATGGTTAACTCAAGCACGACATGAAGTGCTACAGTCAAAAAATCTCTCTTTAAGTCAAACCAAAATAGCTCAAGCGGTTAACACTCATTATTTGAACCCGATTGGATTAAGTTTCGAACAAATTGATGTAAATAATTCACAGCTAATGGAAAAACTGTATCAACAGTTACATCACAAAGATCAATTAATTTATGATATTTTAGAAAATCAGATTTTACCTCAAATTAATCAAGAGAAATATATTCTCTCTAGTAATGCATTAAACCATGCTGATATTTATCGATCTAGACAAGGAATTTCAGGGACCCCTTCGAATTATCTTACCTTTCATCAACAATTTAAATTTAATCCCAAAACCTCCTTAGGAACAGATGGTTTTATTCAAAATTTATTAACCAGTAAAAATACTGCTGTACATCCTATTCCTTTTACTCATTTAAAAGAATTTTTAAATAACATTTTAAAAACAGGACCAGATATTCGAGCAATTATGGATATCTGCGCCACGTTTACTGGATATAGTTCATACGATGTAGCACAAGCGTTAGCAGAAGTTTACGCCAATGAACTTCAATATATTTTATATTTTGATAGTTCAGATCGTTTATGTGCACTTTCTTGTGCAAATCCCTCTGCTGATCCTATTGTTTTAGGTACGAGTGATCCAGATGAAATTTCACAACGATTAGGTGGGTGTCCACCCGATAAGCGTTTTACTTATTATGATCAACCACACACAGTAGGCGTCGATATTAAGCAAGCTCCCAATGCACGCGGTTTGGCATTAATAGATGAACGTACGCAATTACAAGCATTTTTACAAGGTGTAATGCGTATGCGGGGATTAGAAACAGGACAGTCTATCAGTGTGATTGCCCAAAACTCATTACCGTCTCTTGAGCTTGAACCCTATCTCACGCTCATGAAAAAGAATGAAGAAATTCAATTACAAACCGATATTTTTACTGCAGCTCTGGAGAAAATTGATAATTTATATCATAACAGTTTAATGCAACACATTACTGCATCTGAAGATCCTGATCGTCAAGCAGAACTAGCAGAGCAATTTAAAGACTTCTTCATACAAACTCAGAAACTGGATTTATTTAAACAATATGGCGCTGTTGCGAAAACAATTCCTACTAAAACTATTTTAAACGACTATGCTAATGAAGCATCTCATATCTGGTCTAAATTTATGGTGGCAGCAGGAATTGCAATAGAAGATTCTGAAAAAAATAAGTTAACGCACACTGCAACCGATATTATTAATGAAACCTTACCACATTGTCCTATTGAAATGGAGTGGTATGAAAAGCAACAAGATGACCAAGAATACGAAAACGAGAAAGAAAATCAAAAAGAAGAACAAAAGCAAAAAGAAGAACAAAAACAGGAAGAGTTTTTTAATCCTGACTTAGAAGAAGAGGCCAAGTTAATATGGACTAATAGCGAATTTCAACAATTTGTCTCAGGCAAAAACGCTATTACTGTCGCAGGAGAATATAGCTGGGATTCCAAAACACTTTCATTTGAGCCATTAGAGTCCTTATTACCAGAACCTATTGGCATTTCTTCTCAACTCTGTATGAGTTCTAATTATAGAAAAGTCTATCAAGGGCAAAAGCAAATGCTTGGATATTTTTCAAAGCCTGCTAATGCAGTGATGTTTAGACTAAATTCCAATACGGGAGAGTTAAGCGCACATTTAATTACCAATGAAGAGCTCGATCAAATTGCCAAAATCCCGGGCTCAGATCAAGTTAACACTGTTTGGATTGTTAATTTAAAATCAACCCGGCTTAATGGGACTTTACCACAAGCTTTGTTAAAGCCTAAAGAAACATTAAATGAAGCTGAAAATAAAATATACCAGGATTACCATCAAATGATGGAACAAGCTTGTTATTTTGCTGGAGAAATGAAAATCTTAAGCAGACGAGAGATTCCTTTAACGTGGATTACTAAAAATCCAGATGAAAAATTAGCTTTTTTTGAAAAAAATCTAATGCCTTATCGCAAAACATCCTCAGCAGATTTAGCAGAGATGAAAGCTCTATTTTCAACAGCCAATAAAGGATACGAATACATTCATCTACATGCATTTGAAGATTTAACTCATTTTGATTGGAAGAAAGCTTATCCTGAATTAGGCGATCGTTCGATTCGCTCCTTGCAAATTTTATCTCAGATCTACCATTCGCTAAATCAAAATCCACCTAATCCAATTCCTGATGATGCAGAATTAAACTGTCTTGCCGCATACCCTACTTTACCTATTACCGCTGTTGCTTATGTCGGACAACATGTAAATTCGCATCGAATGATTCAAATGCTTGAACAAATCAATAACTCGACATCACAAGTAACTCCATGGATAAAAAAACTATTAGATATTGACTATGTAGATTTAGAGAAACAATGCGATCATGATAGTTATTTAGAACAATTTCATTTACTAATGAAATGCTTTCAGTCTACTGCATTTCATGATCATATGGTCTATTTGCCAGGATTTACTGAAAACAAATTAATAAAAAAATTAGAATTATTACCTCCTATAACTGAGGAAAGTTTATTACTTGCCTTTTTAAAATCCCCAAGCCTTACACTAAATGCACTAAAGCAAACTTTACAGTATCCACAAAACAGGAAAACAGTTGAAGCAATCTTTACTCACCCATTAATAAATCAAATAGCATTAAATGAATTTGAATTTGCTGCTTTATTGAAAAATTTTAGTATTGCTGATGTTGATTTAGTATTAAGCGCGCTGAATAAAATGCCCTTGCAGCCTTTACCTCGCGTACTTATGAAAGCTATGATGATAAAACAATTTAAAATTACTGGTGGTCAAGTAATTTCACAATTAATCTTAGAGTTAAACGCTGTTCCGACATGGCCAAAAGAATTATTTCTACAAATGAATCAATTAGATGTTTCTGATGAGGCGTGGTTGACTATGCTAGTAGAGGTAGCTCTCAAATCCAATAATCCAGAAATCATTAATGATCTTTTAAAGAATAAACACTTATTAGCTGTGCATGTCAATCGCCTAGTAAATTCATTACCCACAACCTATTTGTCAAATTTGTATGAAACTCAAGAATCTAAGCTTTCTATGCACAATTTATATTTTATAGCTGAGAAAACAGACAATACATCATTACTGGAAAAACTAGCCGAGTCGTCTCGTTTAGACGATAAACTTAAAGAAACACTATGGAAAAACAACGTTTCAAATACAAAAATTCATTCCGTATTGTTAAAAACAATTCAGACCGTGGCTCAGTTTAAACAGTTAATGAGTTTCTCAACAAACTTAACTGCTTCAGAAATTGCTAATCTAATAATAAACAATAAAAAAGCCAGTCTTTCTGTACAAATGGAGTTATTACTTTCTCGTTCTTTTGCTCAATTAGACCAGGCCGTAGTTCAATCTATTGTGACTCATACACAACACGATTCTAAAATCTTATTAAAAGTGTTGAATGAATGCTCCGAAGACTGTATCGAACGCATTTTCAGTCATACTATTCCACAAGATAAGATTACTCAAGAAGTGTTTAGTAAATTACTAGTACAGGTTAAGGACATCCAAAGCCCATTATTGGGGCGTATTATTTCAAGCATAGCTCTTGCTGAACAAGAGCGAGTACAACTTATCCTTACTAAGTTGAAAAGCCTTCCCTTTTCAGTTCCTAGGACCGATCAAATATGGAACTCACTTGCAAATAATGTTAAATCCTTAGCGGTTAAAAATCTAATATATAAAGAAACTCCAAATCTCACTATAGAAATGTGGCTAGCATTTTTAAATACCAATGAACTATCACAACTTCTTTCAACAGCATTTAATCGTAGTACTGCTGAAATCATACAACAAGTTATTCAACGAGCATCACGCGTGAGTGCGCTTCCAGAAACTTTTGTCAAAGCGCTGATTAAAGAGCCGATTTGTGCTGACGACATGAGGTTTTTGCTGATTAGTCGATTAAATAATCTTCAATTGGTGCAAGAGATAATGCAAAGTTTCTCTAGCATAGATGAAGCCCAATTTATACGTAGCGTAAATACCAGTCAATTATCTGCTGAAAATAAAACATTGTTAATTTTGGGGCGTTCCTATCAACAGATTAATAATTCTACTGCGCGAGATATAATAATTGCATCAAAAGAAGCATCTTATGTAATACTAAAAATTATTCATGACTCTTCAGATCAAGAAGTGCTAGCTGAAGTACTTCGTTCGGTGCCCACACCATCTGATGAAGTATTGCACGCCATCCTAAGTAAAATAAACGCTGAAAACGAGAGTCTTCTTTTGCCTTTATTGGCTGAAAAAAATCAAATGGACACATGGCATTTACAACTTATTCAACACACTAAAAATGCAGAGCTTGCGGAAAAAATAGTTATTTCTCCTTTCTCTCTAATTATTAAAGAGGCAATGCAGACTAAATGGCCAGAACGTTTTAAGAAAATTATACCCAATAATCCTTCACCTGTTAGTATTGTAGAAAGTAATGAGGCTCCACACTTATTTGATGAAATTAATAATGAGGACATAGCAATAGTTTTGACAGAGGAACAAAAACATATCAATGCATTAGAAGATCCAGCACCTATAAGTCATTCAATAAAAATTTCAACTCCGGTTTTGACAGAAGAACAAAAACTTACCGATGCAATTGATAATAGCAACTGGAACCCTAGGCAATTAATCGAAATGATAGAGAATGCCTCATCTTTAAATGAATCTATTTTTAAGCAATGCCTGGAAAAATCCAATGGGCACGACGAATTATTTTTAGCTTTAAGAAAGCATATTAATCCATCCAATTTATCTCAATGTATAACTTACTGTATTAAGCAGCCTAATGTGAATTTGAGTGAAACTTGGGATATGCTTAAACATTACCCAACAGGATCTTATTATTATAATTTTCAAGAAAGAACAGAATCATTCATTGAAGCAATACGTGACTCTTCAGATCGATCTATTAACGCAGATAATCTCGATAAATTTGTTTTAACTTTAGCTAATCATTTATTATTTAATCAACAACTTTTAGAAACAGTATTTGATAAACTTGAAGATCGCTTGCATTTTTCTCAAAAAACTTTGGAAAAAATAATTCCATGGGTAAATACAAGGACTTTAGATCAATTTTTATCTCAAACAAACTGTACAGCTGAACAACATCTCAAGTTATTACACTATTACGTGAATAATATTAGTGATGCAAAGCGTATAATAGCTAATTTCTATTTCCCTAATAAAGAACAATTGGTTTCTGCTATTCTTGATAATGATCAATTATCCCTGCGAGAAAAAGGAGATCTTTGCTTAGAGTTATCATTTATAACTATTGAAGAACCCATCGCTAAAAAGCTGGTGAATAATTTTTATCTTCGAGAAGAGATTATAACAAAACTGATTAACGAGCTTCCTAGGGATGTCCGTATACGCTTATCTGATGATTATTCAATCCGTCCTTCAATTAAAAATAGATTTCTCCTATCAGTAGAGCCATCTATACCTGCAATCCCTGAACAAGAAGAGTCAATATTTGTGTCCTCTGAGAATAGTTCAGAACCCACCTTTCTTCCTAAATCTAATCCTTTTGCATCTGAACCCATTAATCAGCAACCTAAAATTAATCCATTACATCAATCTGAGAAAGAAAATGCAGCACCTCCATCTCCTATTATTAATCAAAAGCTCGTTCAAATAGTCACGACTTTTGTAGAGCATGTAGAAAAAATTAAGCATAAAGAGAAAGAGTTTGAACCACTTGTAGAACAATTAAAATATTTCAGTAAAGGATACTTAGAAGGAACCATACCACTGAATCGTTATAAACAATATTGTACTGAGGCACTGGAAGCGTCTAAACCAGAATTAGTACAGGTAGCAAAACGCAATTTAACCTTCTTAGAACATATTTCAGAAGCTTTACGAGCATTCTTCTATTTGATTGATTGTGCAGTATCCATTTTTTCTTCAAAAACTATGGCTCAGACTTATACACCTGGCGCTCAAAAATTAGTTGGTCGACACCATTTCTTTACTGAACCTAATCGCGACACAGACTTAAGTCATGCCATGAAAAATTTTGAAGACAGCTTAGTTCAATTAGATTCTGATTTTGATGCTAATCTAAACGAGCAACAATTACATTAACGTCTTAAAATAAACTTTACGAAAAGAGAATTATGTTATATGGTTGGAGCGTATCATAGGGAATTGAATACAATGAATTTTTATCAGTTAATTTTTTTCATTACCATCAACTTATTTTCTACTTATGCTGTAGCAATTAGTAATACAGCACTGCATCTATTATATGATACCGGACAACACCAAGAAGCAATCACTCAAGCGACTAACTACCTCAAAACTCATTCTAATGATGGCGACGTCAGACTTGCATTAGCGCAATTTTATTTTGAAGAAAAAAAATATCAACAAGCTCGTAGAGAATTATTGATTATTTTAGAGCAGACACCAGACTATACCGATGCACTTTTGATTTTAATTAATTGAAGCTTTTCCCAAATTGACAAAAAATATTTACATGGAATTACAAGCTGCTTATGCTAATGATCCCTTTCTATTTCCTAATTATTTATATGGCGGTGAACTTTATGTTAGCGTACCTAAATTTATTGATTTCTCCGGAGGCGGTAAATATAACTTCATTAATTCACTGCATCAATTTACCCTATATACTGGTAGCTTAGCAAAACAATATAATAAACATCGCCTCACCTATCGTGCAAATTTTTATGAGCCCAATGCAGGCAAATCCTCTTTATTAAACTTAATTGATTATCGTTATTTTATTCAAGATCCCAATGTTTTTATAGGGATTCTTTATGGACAAGGCACTGCACCGGACTTAGCAGATCTAATCACTGTTAATTTTTTGGTAACTGATAATATAATAGTTAGTCCTTATGCTAATTTTGCCTTATTTCATGAGCGGCTTATTGTCAATACCAGCCTTTATTTTCAACATCAGGCATTTACGTCCCTATCTCATATACGTAAATGGGCCGGTGGTACGCTAAGATTAGCCTGGAAGTTTTAAATGAATGAATTAATCAATATCATTAAAATAATTTGCATAATTCAAGTTGTATTAATCGTCCTATTAGTTTCAAGTATTTTTTTATATAAAATTTATCGTAATTATTTAAATAAATATAAAAATAAATTTATTTTAAATACAGAAGCCTTATTAAATGATTATATAGAGAGACGTGCTGAAATTAAATCAGCTGATTTTAAGTTATTTCGATATAATTTAATGAGTTTATTATCAATAATTAAACGATTTGATGCATTGCATCAAACCAATCTTCATTGGCAAAACATAAAAACGTGTTTATTACGCACACTTTTATTACCAAAAGCTCGCCAAGCGTCAACAAAACGCGGATGGTATAAACGTTATTTTGCGACACAAGTATTTCAGCAAATGTTCGAAAAACAAGACATCAGCTTTATCACTCAATTAATCGATGATTCTATTCCTTTGGTTGCATTGAATGCAGCAAAAATTGCGGCTGCTACTAATTCAGATTTAATGATTAAACAATTGATTCAATCGTTCTCAGGTAATAGAATCTTGCAAAACGCTCTTTTTATTCAAGCAATTGAGATCCAACCGCCTGCGTTATCATTAGTTGCACAGCATTTAAACCATCAAAAAAATGTTTATAGCCGTGTATTTTGCTATCAACTGCTAAGCAATCAATTCCTAGTACAACCAGAGATAAAGCAAGTTCACAAGGATATAAACTCAAAAAATATTGATCTTCAAATTGCTGCACTCACTTGTTATGTTTCAACATCCCCTAAAAATTTATACTCTTTATTGGTCGAAAAAATTAAAGATGATCGTTGGGAAATTCGTGCAAGAGTAGCTAAATTAATGGGAAGCATAAAAGAAAATTTTGTCTATGAGTTATTAGAAACTGCTTTAAAAGATAAAAATTGGTGGGTACGTACCAATGCAGCAGAATCACTTTATCAACTTGGCTCCGAAGGCATTAAAATTTTGGAAAAGCAAAAGCCAGAAGAAGATCAATTTGCCTATGATGTAGCTGCAAGAGTACTGGCTACAGCACAAATGAAGGATAAAAGATGAGTCATATACTCTATATAATTGGTCTATTGTTACTTGTTTATTTTGTTGTAGAATGGGTAGGTTACACCCTGTCCTTAGTGCTCACAATACCCTTGATTATGAGAACTTTCGGTGAAACCAAATACAATGATATCATTGCTTCAATTGATGCATATTCTTATTTACCGATTACTACAATTACCCCTGCCTTCAATGAAAGACATCGTATTGCGCGTATGATTGATTCTGTTGTAAAAGCTCATTACAAAAACATTCAGATGATCATTGTTAATGATGGCTCAACTGATGATACCTTACAATTTTTGATTGATACCTATTCGCTTAAACCCATTCAACCAAGTTTTACTCAAAAAATAAAAACAGGGAAAATTAAAGGGTATTATCAATCAGCAACAATCCCGCTTCTTGTAATTGATAAAGAACATAGTCCTTTTGCAAACTCTGGTGCAGATTGTATTAATGCAGGTTTAAACGCTTGTCGGACGCCTTTATTTTTAACCGTAGATTCAGATACTACAGTAGAACCAGATTCTATTTCTAGAATGTTATTTACCTTTCTAACAAAACCTCATTGTATTGCTATTGGTGGAAGTATTTATGTTCCTGATCATATACAAGGACAGATAGATCATACTAAAGCACATAATATTCCTAAAAATATAACTTTAGCGACACAAGTGATTGAATATTTGCGATCATTTCTCTATGGCCATGAAGGATGGACTCGCTTTGGTGGTGCACTATGCCATTCAGGCGCATTCACTTTATTAGAAAAAAAAGCTGTCATGGATATTGGAGCTTATGATTCTTACAATTTTTCTTATGATGCTGAAATCATTATGAAATTACATCATTATATGTTAAAAAATCGCCATCCTTACACAATAGTCTACGCATCCAATGCGATAGCATGGGCAGAAAGTCCTTTTAAGTTAAAGGGATTATGGAAGCAACGTAACTATTGGCAACGAGGGTTATTACGTTGTTTAGCGCTGCATTGGCAAATGACTTTTAATCCACACTATGGCCGTGTAGGATTATTAGGTTTTCCTGCTTTTATTTTTTTTGAGATTGCTGGGCCTGCTATCGAAGGCTTTGCTTATCTCTTTGCCCTTATCACAATTCTTTGCCAAGAAATGAACTATGTTTTACTTGCTTGGCTTTTATCTTTATCTTTTGGATTCTTATTACTAATTACTATTGCATGTCTATTGATAAGTACAATGACCTATAACAAATACCCAAAGAAACTTGACTTATTTAAATTAATTTTTATTACCTTCGTTGAATTAGTTTTTTATCGAGTTTTCCGAGGCGTTTGCTATTTATTTAGCACTTTTCATTACATATATAATCGAATACGTGGCAAAGCCTTATAAATCGTAATTATTCACTCTGTGTATAGGAAAAGCGTAGATTACGCAAGAAATTCTCTAATTATAATTTCCAATAAATAAGATCCTCTTTTTCCTTAACTTCTTTTCTAAATAAACCAGAAATATCCATAATAATGCATGGTTTTCGGCATTGTTTCATTATATTCTCTAAACCCATTTCTTTATAATAATCATGCCCAACGGCAATAATTGCAACTGTTAAATCATTCATTTCTTCAAATGGTTTTAATGTTTCTTTTAAAGGATGATGTGAATGATTAAATGGATCATGAACACAATAATTAATAGAATAGGTTTTGAGATCTTTAATTAGTTTTAACGTTAAACTGTTTCGTGTGTCATTAATGTTTTCTTTATAAGAAACACCAAATATACCTACTTTAATATTAGCGCTGTTAACGTGATGTCGTGTTATAGTTATTTAAAATTTGAAATGTCCATAAGATTTGGTATTATTATGGTTT
>CAMFHA010000064.1 GCA_945952115.1 uncultured Legionella sp.
CCCGCAAGTGGGCGAGGTGAAATAGATTTAACCGCACTTAAAATCGCACCCAGCTATATACCAAAAATTGCATCTTGAAACATTTTTGGTATATAATATGCCGCAACATTTAGGCCATAATGTTAGGAGCATGAAATGTCTCATTCAGCTACAGTAGATTCGAGGATATTCGTACCGCGCGGTGACTTAATGGCCTGGGTCGTATGTTTGTCAGCAGGACTGTTTTTTTTATATGAATTTTTTCAACTGAATATTTTTGATGTTATAAATCAACCACTACGTAATGATTTTCACATCGATGCAACTCAATTAAGTTGGATGTCCAGTGCTTATTTGTGGGCTGATATTTTATTTTTATTACCTGCAGGTATTATTCTCGATCGTTTTTCTACTCGCAAAGTCATTCTGACAGCAATGTTAGTATGTGTTATTGGTACCATCGGTTTTGCTTTAACTTATTCTTTTGTACTTGCTTCTTTTTTTCATTTTCTCTCTGGCATAGGTAATGCTTTTTGTTTTTTGTCCTGTATTGTTCTTGTATCGCGTTGGTTTCCACCTAGAAGACAAGCTTTAGTGGTTGGTTCTTTAGTAACTATGGCATTCATTGGTGGAATGATGGCTCATACTCCTTTTGCTTATCTAAATGAATTATTTGGATGGCGCCAAGCTTTATTAATTGATGGGTTTGTCGGTGGAGTTCTGTTGATGTGGATTTATTGGATAGTAAAAGATAAACCTATTGATGCGCCTGCTCTGATTTATTCTCAACAAAACCGTATCTTACCTACTTTTATTAAGGCATTTACTAATTCACAAAATTGGCTCGCTGGTTTATATACTTGTTTGTTAAATCTTCCCATTATGGTGTTATGCGCTTTATGGGGAGCAAGTTATTTACAAGTGGCTCATCATTTATCAGAAATGGCTGCAAGCAATGTAGTGAGTTTAATTTTTATGGGAAGTGTGATTGGTTGTCCTTTAATGGGGTGGTTATCCGATTCACAAGGGCGTCGTAAGCCTTTAATGATTTTCGGTGCTATTGCTACGCTGGTTACAGTTATTCCTTTATTTATGGATAGTGCTTTATCACAATTTTCTCTAAGTGCTATCTTTTTTGCTTTGGGGTTTTTTACTAGTACTCAAGTTATTTCTTATCCTTTAATTGCTGAAAGCAATGAAGTAGAAAATACAGGCTCTTCCACAGGTATTGCTTCAGTTATTATTATGGGCGGAGCTGGTATAGGGCAAGTATTATTTGGATGGTTAATAACCAGTCATGCGCATAATGCTAGCCAATATACTGTAGCTGATTTTCAATTCGCATTGTGGATTTTCCCTATTGCTGCTATTGCTGCTTTAGGCGCTGTTTTATTAATTCGTGAAACATACTGCAAACGATAAACGAGGAGTAAGAATGCAGATAGTAGATGACTTTAGAGGCTACAATAATGATGAAATGAACTCATCGTTATTGCCATGGATAGTATGTTTTGCTGCAACGATGTTTTTCTTTTATGAATTTATTCAAGGAAATATGTTTGCTTCCATTGCTGCGAATATCATGCAGGATTTTCATATTCAAGCAGATAAAATGGCTTATTTATCGAGCGTTTATTATTTGTCTAATGTTTTGTTTTTATTTGTTGCAGGAATAGTTTTAGATCGTTTTTCAATTAAAAATACTATCTTATTTGCTATGTTTTTATGTGTATTAAGCACCTTTGTTCTTGCTTATTCACATTCATTTTTTGTGGCTTTATTTTGTCGTTTTATAACGGGAATTGGTAGCGCTTTTTGTTTTCTTGGCCCAGTTCGTCTTGCTTCTCATTGGTTTCCTCCAAAACGTATGGCTTTAGTAACTGGTGCTATTGTTACTATGGCAATGACTGGCGGAATGATGGCTCAATATCCTTTAACCAAATTAGTGGCCTATGTAGGATGGCGTCAAGCAGTATTAGATGTGGGTATTCTTGGTTTTGCTATGTTGTTGTTTATGGTTTTTGGTATCAAAGAAAGGCCTCAAGTTGCTGTAAAAAGAGAAGCTAAATCTATTAATGTATTAGCTGCTGCAAAAAAAGCATACTTTAATAACCAATATCTGCGCGCTGCTTTTTACACCAGCTTAATGAATATGGCAATCGCTGTATTTGGAGCAATGATGGGTACTTTGTACTTAGAACAGCGTTTAGGAATTGGTTCTGAGCAAGCATCAATGATTAATGGAATGTTATTTTTGGGTGCTATTATCGGAGCACCTTTATTGGGATGGATTTCAGATAAAGTGGGGCTGAGAGTAAAGCCAATGAAAGTGGGTGCTTTAGTTTCTATGGTTATTTTATTAGCTATTCTTTATCTACCTGTTTCAGTAAGTCAAATGGCCTTTTTATTTTTCTTATTAGGTTTATTTACTTCCGCACAAGTGATTAGTTATGCACTAGTTGCTGAAAGCAGTTCGCCTGCTATGACTGCCACTGCTGTGAGTGTTATTTCTATTTTGACTCAAGGTGGTTGCTTGGTTTATCAAAATCTTTTTAGTAATTTACTGACTGGTTATGGTGAAATGCATTTAATGAAAGGGCTTCCAATTTATTCTTTGAATGCCTATCAATATGCCGCAATGATTTTACCTATAGGACTATTGCTGGCCTTTTTTATGTTATTTGGTTTAAAAGAAACTTATTGTCGACAAGTTGAGTATAAATAGTGACAGGACGCGTTTGTATTTTATTAATGGATTCTTTTGGGATTGGTGCTAGCCTTGATGCGAAGCGCTATGGCGATGAGGGAGCCAATACCTTTGTTCATATTTATGAAGCTTGTGAGCAAGGTAAGGCAGATATTCCTTCTATTCGTCAGGGTCTTCTTAATATACCTCATCTAGCGCAGTTAGGTTTATATCATGCAGCAGTTGCAAGTTCTGGTTTACCTTTTGTAAATTTAGCCAATTATTCAGAGCCTCTAGGCTATTATGGTTATGCAGTAGAACAAAGTTTAGGAAAAGATACACCAAGTGGTCATTGGGAATTAGCTGGAGTTCCTGTACTGTTTGAATGGGGTTATTTTCCCGATCATCCTCATTGTTTTCCTAAGAAACTTATTGATGAATTAATTAAACGAGCTTCTTTATCTGGTGTTTTAGGTGAAAAACATGCTTCTGGAACTACTATCTTAGAGGAATTGGGGGAAGAGCATATTCGAACCGCTAAACCTATTGTATACACTTCAGCGGATTCAGTATTTCAAATTGCTGCTCATGAAGAGAGTTTTGGTTTAGAGCGTCTCTATAAAGTCTGTGAAATAGCTCGTGAACTGGTTGACGAATACCAAATTGGTCGAGTGATTGCTCGTCCTTTTATAGGAAATCCAGGTTCATTTAAAAGAACAGGAAATCGCAAAGATTATGCAACACTTCCTCCAGAAAAAACACTTTTAGATTATTTAAAAGAAGCGGGAAGAGAAGTAGTTTCTATCGGAAAAATTGCTGATATTTATGCTCATCAAGGCCTTACTCAAGAAATTAAAGCAGATGGCAATATGGCGTTATTTGATGCGACTTTAACTGCAATGAAGTCTGCACCACAAGGTAGCGTGGTATTTACTAATTTTGTAGATTTTGATTCTTCCTATGGTCATCGTCGTGATATTGCGGGTTATGCTCATGCTTTAGAGGCGTTCGATAAACGATTACCTGAATTATACGCTTTATTGCAGCCAGATGATTTGGTACTGATTGCAGCAGATCATGGTTGCGACCCAAGCTTTCCTGGCTCAGATCACACCCGTGAACATATTCCTGCATTGTTATATGGTCCTAAAGTAAAAAGCACTTTTATTGGCCGACGAGACAGCTTTGCTGATATAGGGCAAAGCCTTGCACAGCATTTAAAGATAGCTCCCCTAGCGCATGGTGTTTCATTCTTGCTCTAATTCTTAAAAGCAGGGTGTGATTCTTCACTATTTGTCTCATATTCTTCAGGACGCACTTTATTTCGATTAAGGAAACTGAACTTAAGCAGAGAATAAGGAGGCGTTTTTTTTATTTTTACAAGTGCTGGCCATAAAGCATCCAAATCATTTGGGGGAATAATTGGCTTGGTAGGAACAAGAGGTGGATTTTCTAATAAAGATACTTCTACTTGAGTAGAGTTTAAAACAGGCTCCGAATTGTTTTTAGCAATAATTGGTTTCGTGGAAGCAAGAGATAGATTTTCTAATAAGGGCATTTCTTCCTGAGTAGAATTGATATCAGGTTTTTTTTCAGGTTCTGATACTAGAATTTCTAAATTATGGTCTAATAAAGTATAGTCAATGCTCGATAGGTTGCGGCTAGAGTTTAGCGCCTCTTCTCCATCCGGAGCTATTGCTGTTAAACTAGAGTAAATTGCCTCTTCTGAATTTCCAGAACATTTTAATTGCTTTATTAAGTTTTCAGGAATTAACTTCATACCATATAATTTTTGTCCTACTCCTAAGGTAATTTTCGAAGGGTATTTTTGCAAAAAAAATTCTAAACCTTCGATTTTATCTGTACCACCAGAATAAAAATGAATATGAGCTTTAGGAAATTCACTGAATAATTGATCGATGTCTTCAGTGTTTAAGGTAGTGATATTTTGTCCTGAACTTCCTAAATTTCCTTCAACAAAAATTAATTGGATAGTTTTTTTAGGTAAAGGATTATTGGTACTAACTATACTTAACCCTTCTTCAATAGTAGTGCAGACAATTTTTTGTACAGAGCCACAGTAACGCTGAATTATCCGTGGTTCTATTAATCGAGAATTATGATCGTGATGAGTGAATAAAATAACTGGCGCTGATTCAGAATACATAAGTGATGCAAGAAGTCTAATGTAGAGCATATAATACAATATACAATAAAAACCTTAAGATAAAGTTAAAAATTTTACTTTAACCATTGATTTTTTATCACTCATCCCCATTTAAAAGCTTTCTGCATCTTTTTAAGGATCAAATTTTGGAACAGTATCGCGGAACAACCATTCTTTCCGTACGTCGTGGAAATCAAGTAGTCATTGGAGGAGATGGTCAGGTAACTTTGGGTAATACAGTAATGAAAGGTAATGCCCGTAAAGTTCGACGCCTTTATAAAGATAAAGTAATTGCTGGTTTTGCCGGCGGAACAGCTGATGCATTTACTCTTTTTGAACGGTTTGAAGGAAAGTTAGAATTACATCATGGCCATTTAGTTAGAGCGGCAGTGGAGCTCGCTAAAGATTGGCGAACAGATAGAATGCTGCGTCGTTTAGAGGCCATTTTAGCCGTTGCAGATACAAAAGCTTCTTTAATTATTACTGGAAATGGTGATGTAATAGAACCTGAAGAAAGTTTAATTGCTATTGGTTCGGGCGGTCCTTTTGCCCAAGCTGCAGCGCGTGCTTTGTTGCACAATACCAATTTATCAGCAAAAGAAATTGTAGAAAAAGGCCTTAAAATAGCTGGTGATATTTGTATATACACTAATAACCATTTAACCATAGAAGAATTAAATGATGACAGTAAATAGTTCAATGATGACTCCTCGTGAGATTGTACAAGAGTTAGATAAGCATATTATTGGTCAATATGAAGCAAAAAGAGCAGTAGCTATTGCTCTACGTAATCGTTGGCGACGAATGAAAATTCAAGATCCTGTATTACGCAATGAAATTATGCCCAAAAATATTTTAATGATTGGGCCTACTGGAGTTGGAAAAACCGAAATTGCCCGCCGATTAGCTAAATTAGCTGATGCTCCTTTTATTAAAGTAGAAGCAACTAAATTTACAGAAGTAGGCTATGTTGGGCGAGATGTCGATTCTATTTTGCGTGATTTGACTGATATTGCTATAAAAAAAGAACGTGAAACAGCAATGAAAAAAGTAGAGCACCTCGCAGAAGATGCAGCTGAAGAGCGTATATTAGATGTACTTCTTCCACCAGCACGAGGAAGCTTGGCTCCTACTGAGCGAGACAGTACAGCACGTCAAGTATTTCGTAAGCAATTGCGTGAAGGTCTTTTAAACGATAATGAAATTGAAATTGAGGTAGCTGCTTCACCGATTGGAATAGAAATTATGTCGCCTCCAGGTATGGAAGAGATGACTAGTCAATTACAATCAATGTTTCAACAAGTGGGTACTCATAAAACAAAAACACGTAAAATGTCTATTGTGAAAGCGATGAAAATTATACGTGAAGAAGAAGCATCCAAGCTCATCAATGAAGAAGATATAAAAGCTAAAGCAATTGAAAGCGTAGAACAAAATGGCATTGTTTTTATTGATGAAATCGATAAAGTAGCCAAACGAGGAGATCAAGGTGGAGGCGATGTTTCTCGTGAAGGTGTACAACGTGATTTACTTCCTTTAGTTGAGGGAACTACTGTTTCCACTAAATACGGTATGGTTAAATCCGATCATATTTTATTCATTGCTTCAGGTGCTTTTCATGTAGCTAAACCTTCGGATTTAATTGCTGAATTACAAGGGCGTTTACCTATTAGAGTTGAATTGGCTGCTTTGACAGTGGAAGATTTTGAGCGCATTTTAACAGAACCTTCTGCTTCGTTAACTTTACAATACCAAGCACTTATGGAAACAGAAGGACTAACCATTAATTTCGATGTCAGTGGTATTCGTCGTATTGCCGAAGTGGCTTGGCAAGTGAATGAGCGAATGGAAAATATTGGGGCTCGTCGCCTTTACACCGTTATGGAGCGCTTGCTTGAAACCGTGTCTTTTGAAGCTACAGATAAATCTGGTGAATCGGTGTTTATTGATAAAACTTATGTTGATAAACATTTAGCTAAATTAGTAGCTGATGAAGATTTAGCTCGTTATATTTTGTAACGATATTTTATTGACAAAGAGTAAGGGTTATGTAATATAAGAGCTACGCTTACTCATTGTGATTATAAAGATGTCAGGATTTGATGTTAATAATTTAGTTGTTTTGCATTTATATAATTATATAAAGCCTGGAGAGGGAAAAGATCCTTTACAGCAAGTTGAAAAAGCCTGTCAGGTCGTTAAATTATCAACTTGTATGCGTACTATTTATGTTTTAAATAAAGACGCTTTAAAATCCGAAGGGCAACAATTTGCTTTGCAGGCTTTAACTGCTTTTATTGATCGAAGAGATATGTATTCTGCGTCGACAAAATTTGAATGTTTAGAAGGCGTTACAGCATATCAATTTTTGCTCTATTGGATTCTTGGTGGAATAAATCCTAAAAAAACCTTTCAAGATGAGCGAATTTTAGGAGAGGTCCGTAACACTTGGGCGAAGTTATGTGCTTCACCAAGTAATAGAGCTAAAGAACGAGTTATTTTGTATAATAGCTTATTTAATGACTTATTTACTGATAGTGGCAATCTTCGTAAATTAATTCCGATGGATGAATCTTTTGATCGGGATTTTTTGGAGCCTTTATTAAAAACAGCGTGTGAGCGATGTGCTTGGGCAAGAGTTAATGGTTTTTTGGCCTGTATGATCAATTTTGATTATAAAGCTTTTGCTGATGGCAGTCATTTAGAACAATTTAAAGAATATTTAATTATATTAGAGAAGCGATTATTGCCTCGTAGCAAAGCACCGTTAGGGGAAGAAGCTTTACAAAGTATTGAAGCAGAAAAACAGCGAGAAGGAATTTGTAAGCGGTTAGAAGAGATTGAGCGATTGTTCCTTCTTTTAGATAGCCTAAAATCTCCAAGTACAAGGAATAGAATAGTCGATATCGATCACAATGAAAATAAATTAGAGCACAATCATTTAATAAGTGTTAAAGCCTAAATTTATCAGGGCTTAAATAGTTTTTCTAAATTAATATTCATAGTTTTTTGTAACTCAACATCACTTTTTCTAAAGGTTGTATTCCATTGTTCTTCTAAGGGAGTACTCAAATATTGTAAATCTAAATGAGTAGGCAACCGGTAAGGTAAAAGCTGTGAGAGTTCATAAAGTGTAATTTGGCTAAGATCGCGACTTAGCATGTAATGCCCATCAGCAGTACAATGAGCAAGCTCGTAATGAATTAGAGCGTTAATCATTTCATCGGCATCTACCGCATAAGGTTGATAACTCGCATCAATTAATTCATTAAGTGTAAGTCCTTTTCCATCTAACTGGCTTTGCCATAATTCATAGAGCCACAACAAAGCATGAGAAAATCCATCTAAAGCTTGACCGCTACGTCGTTTATGATGTACTGACAAAGCATAACTAATTTCAGCGCCTAACAAAGTGATAATCCATACCCAATAAATCCAAATAAAAAAAAGAGGCAAAATTGCAAAAGCGCCATAAAGTAATTCATAAATATTATAACGACTTAAAGCATAAGCAAAACCTTGTTTAGCTAGCTCAAATAAAATGGTGGCAACTAAACTACCCAAAAAAGCATGCTGTATTTTTACAGTACAATTAGGAACTATGGTATACAAAAAAATAAAACCTAATAGAGACAGAAAGAACGTTGCATAATGAATGAGAAATGAAAGTATAGGGTTATCTAATAAATGTGGGTTAGAGAATAAATAAGAACTAATAACAATACTTAAACCAATTAAAATGGGGGCTAGAGATAAGATAGCCCAATACAATAAGAACGCTGAAGCACCATGCCTTCCACAATTTACTCGCCAAATTTTATTCATGGCACGTTCAATAGTGAAGAGCATTAATAAAGCGGTTATTAATAAAAGCACAATTCCCCATACAGGTAATTTAGAAACTTGTGAAGTAAATTGCTGAATGTAAAATTGAATCATTGCACCTGTCGTAGGAACAAAATTAGTAAAAATAAAATCTTGTAGAGGTTGAGAAAAATTTTTAAATAGTGGGAATGTAGAAAATATTGCTAGACTAACAGACATTAAAGGCACGAGACCAAGTAAGCTCACAAAGGCAAGAGCAGAAGCAATATAAGCGCAATCATCCTGAACAAAATGTTTCAATACAAAACGAATAAAACGGTCACAAGCATAAAACTTATTGTTTAACTGCTCTTTCCAATTCATGGTCTATCTCAATATTTTTTATACTTCTTATCTTTTTATTATAATAGAGAATGATTATTAATTCGTAAACTTTGATACTAGAGGTGTGATTAAAATCACACTCTCTTAGTCACGGCGATTGCATTTAAATGACTAAAATATGGGCGAGATATCCGAGCCGCGACTGTTAGGGAGCGGAAAATTTGGTGGCTGTACTTGACAAACGTGCAACATACTGATCTCACAAAAATCATTATGTGCTTGAAAAATTAGATGCCTTTCTCCAGCTAATTTGCTAATATTCGCAACATACAAGTCCACAAAACCAAAGGAAAATGGTGAAAACATGTTGCCTGAAACAGCAATTCCTCTTGCATACTTTATAACATTTACTTGTTATGGAACCTGGTTGCATGGAGAAAAAACAACGTCTGTTGATCGTTTTAATAATACGCCAGGAACCGATTTTTTGTCCTTTAACTCCAAACGAACACATTTGATAAAAAAACAAATGACTGAAGTACCTTATTTTCTTGATGAATCAAGGCGATACATTGTTTTACAGGCCATTATAGAGGTATGCCGTTATCGACAATGGGTTTTGCTGGCTGCGCATGTTAGATCCAATCATGTTCACTGCGTTATTCACGGCATGTTACAGCCAAAACAAATCATGAATACAATAAAATCATATGCCTCTCGTCATTTAAATCAGGCAAATTTAGATAGTGGCTGGGTAAATCGCTGGACACGACACGGGAGTACACGATATTTATGGAGAGAAGCAGAAGTTGAGGTCACAATACAATATGTTGTTAATGAACAAGGTGAACCAATGGCTGTCTTTGAAAACAAAAATCGAACATTTAACCTAAAAAAAGCAGTTAAATCGTAACGAGAATAGTTAATATGCTGATTAATCGAGAGATTTTGACCCTTTTTTGCTGAAACCGTATCATCCATACGGTGAAGTAAAAAAGGGTCAAAATCTCTCGATTAATCAGTGCAGTAGCTATTCGCAGTAGATTCAACTGCTTTTTTTAGGTTTAACATGGCTATTTAACTTTTTCGCTCCCTAACGGTCGCGGCACTGCCATTAAGTTAAGGAATTTCACATCGTAACCGTTCGGGCTGAGGAGGCCTTTAGGCCGTCTCGAAGCCTTTCACTGTAACGCTTCGAGACGTGTGCTTACGCACACTCCTCAGCGCGAACGGCTATAAAAATTCCTTAACTTAATGGCAGTGAACGGTCGCGGCTCGGATACCTCGCGCATATTTTAGTCATTTAAATACAATCGCTGTGCTCTCCTAGTACTTCATTATTGCTATTTTAAATAATGAAGAGGAAAATAGCCCAACCTATTTTATTCTTTGAGCTTTTTATGAATGAACCTTATATCTTGGTTTTATATTATTCACGTACCGGATCGACTGCTCAACTTGCTCAATACATAGCTCGTGGTATTGAGCGTGTAGAAGGGCTGCAGGCACGGATACGAACCGTTCCTCCAGTATCAACAACGTGTGAGGCAGTGGATAAGGCAATTCCTGATGAAGGTGCGCCCTATGTTCAATTAGAAGATTTAGAGCATTGTGCAGGTTTAGCTTTAGGTAGTCCTACCCGTTTTGGTAATATGGCGGCACCATTAAAATATTTTCTAGATAGTACCTCATCTTTATGGCTTTCTGGCGCATTGGTGAATAAGCCTGCTTGTGTTTTTTCTTCTTCTTCGTCAATGCATGGCGGACAAGAAAGTACTTTGCTTTCTATGATGCTGCCTTTATTTCATCATGGAATGCTCTTGCTTGGTATACCTTATACCGAATCGGCTTTAAATAACACACATACTGGAGGAACTCCTTATGGCGTTACTCATGTTGCAGGTATAGAAAATCATCATGAATTAAGCTCCGATGAGAGTACATTAGCTAAAAGCTTAGGGGAGCGGTTAGCTCTTTTAAGTAAAACGTGCTTAATAAAAAAGATGGATAAATAATGAAAATTATTAGTTTTAATGCTAATGGCATTCGTTCTTCAGCTCGAGGAGGTTTCTACGAATGGCTGGTTGAACAAAAAGCGGATTTTGTTTGCTTGCAAGAAACTAAAGCGCAAGTAGATCAATTAGTACCAGTAGATTTATATTATCCAATCAATTATTTTTGCGATTATTTTGATGCACAAAAAAAAGGGTATAGTGGAGTAGCTATTTATGCGCGTCACAAGCCCTTAAATGTAATAAAAGGAATTGGTTATGATTATTGCGATAACGAAGGGCGCTATATTCAATTTGATTATCCTAAATTAAGTGTAATTTCTCTCTATTTACCTTCAGGCACTAGTGGAGATGAGCGCCAAACGGTAAAATATGCATTTTTGGAACGCTTTGAACAACATCTTGTAAATTTAAAAAAAGAAGGACGTGAATTAATTATTTGTGGTGATTATAATATTGCACATAAACAAATTGATTTAAAAAATTGGCGCGGGAATCAAAAAAACTCTGGTTTTTTACCCGAAGAGCGAGCTTGGATGGATAAACTTTTTGGAGATTTAGGATTTATTGATGCGTTCCGTGTTCATAATCAAAAAGAAGATCAATACACGTGGTGGTCTTATCGTAGTCGCACTGCTTGGAGTAATAATGTAGGGTGGCGGATTGATTATCAAGTGATTACGCCAGGTTTAAGAGAGCACGTTGTTAACACGCATATTTTTCGTGAATTACGTTTTTCTGATCACGCACCTTTGTTAATTGAATATGCAGGAGATTGGTGTGCTTAAATTAGCTAGTTGGAATGTTAATTCTTTAAAAATTCGTTTAGAACAAGTACTTGCATGGTTTGATGCTTGTGCAGTTGATATTCTTGCTTTACAAGAAACCAAATTGATCGATGAATCATTTCCTGGGGAAGCATTTCTTGATAAAGGTTATCATATCGTTTATTCAGGACAAAAAACGTATAACGGCGTAGCTATTATTAGCCGTTATCCAATTAATGAAGTGCTTACTGATGTACCGAACTTTAATGATCCTCAACGTCGTATCCTTGCGGCTACTATTGCTGGAATTCGCTTGATTAATCTTTATGTTCCTAATGGTGCTGCTGTAAATTCAGATAAATATCTTTATAAATTACATTGGCTTGAGCAAGTTACCGAGTTTATTCAAGATCAACTAGCTCATTATGAGCAAGTTGCAGTGGTAGGTGATTTTAATATTGCTCCGGAAGATAGAGATGTCCATGATCCAAAAGAATGGGAGGGTTCTGTTTTGGTGAGTGCAGCTGAACGAGAAGCTTTTCAAACCATGCTGCGTTTAGGTTTACATGATAGTTTTCGTTGTTTTTTCCAAAATGAAGATATTTTTAGTTGGTGGGATTATCGCGCTGCAGGTTTTAGAAGAAATAGGGGATTGCGCATAGATCATATCCTGTTAAATCAAAGGCTTAAAGAGTTATGTACTCATTCTGCTATTGATAAAGAACCTCGTAAATCAGAGCGACCTTCTGATCATGCGCCCGTTTGGGTAGAGTTGGCTTTATCCTGACTTAATATTAGACTCCACATATGGTGCCAATCAAAAGAGTTTGGATATTTTTTATGGACGCGGTTGTGTAAATTCTGATGAAAATATTGTTAATACTGCTATGATCTCTGTCGTCATTTCGGGTATGTTTTTGTAACTGAAGTTTTCGCGAACTCAAACATACTTGGATTATCAGCATTGGCAACTTATAAACATAGATAACAAATTGATGGTTGGTAAATCATGTTAAGCAAGCAAGAAAATAATATTCAAAATGTGGATCGGGATCTTGTGTCCATTGCAATCTCCGCTGCAGCTGCAATAGCTTCTCAGAGGATAAATAATTCTGTAGAACATTGTATGATGAAAGAATTGCAAGGAGAGTTATCTTCTGCTTTTGAAATGGCGTGTAAAGCAGGTATCGCAACATTTGGTATCTCTAACAAAAAAATAAAACATCATTCTACTGTAGAAGAACATAGTATTTATTTACTTATCAAACTTCTTCAACATGATTCATCATTACTGCCCTATTCAGGCATATCCTCTGTTTCTAAAAATGAACAAGACTATAGTTACTATTACATACCAGCATTGTACCGTCTAAGTAAAGGGTTGCCTCCGATAAAGATTAGAGAAAAAACAACAGAGAATGAAATGACTTCGGAGATGAAGTTAGAACTTATACAACAACAAGGGACTAGCCTCTTAGCAACAATGCATGCCGGAATTATTACTTCAGTTATAACAAATTTTCAGCGTGATAGAAAGAGTAGCATGTTTTTTCAAATGGAAGCTCTTTGGCAAAATGCAAATTATCTCAATAATCGCAAAGCTAAACTATTTATTCTGTATACTGTGACAAATTTATTTTGGAATTTACTAGATCCAATTGATTCAACAACTGGATGTATACTTTCCATTAAGGACCATGCTGAACTGTGCAATAAAATAGAGACTATTCTAACCTCTGTTTTAGATAAGCCAATTGTCAATATTCTCGACATGGAATGTAAAAACTTTATCATGATTGTGAAAACTCACGTACAATCACTAAAAGCTGCTTGCGAAGAGAATTTAGTGGGTGAGTATGGTGTTAATAGCATGACTAATGGCTAGCAGTTGCTCATCCGTTAATATTCGTTTTTTTATAAAAATAGCTAAAATCGAGTTGAAGTAAACGTCTGTGTTATAAACAAATACTTCGTCTATATTTCATGCTTTGCATCTGAGGCGTAGTTAAATAATCAATATTTGTGTTCAAAAATTAGGTGGGTTTACCCTGGTCTAATATTATAATAAATTGCTTTGTACATCATTTTCTGTTATTGTTCCTCATCATTTTTCATAGAGTATGGTGCTTGGCGTTTGAGCCACTACTATTAAATTAAGATTCTATGTCATCTTAATTTAATAGTAGCGGGCATTTGAGTCCAGGTGGCGATACTCCTAAAACTTAAGAGAGTCGTATATGAAAGCATCTATTCATCCTCAGTATGAAACAGTTAAAGTCACTTGTAGTTGTGGAGAAGTTTTTGAAACTCGTTCTACTTTAGCTAAGGATTTAGCTATTGAAGTATGTTCACAATGCCATCCTTTTTATACTGGTAAGCAAAAATTAGTAGATACTGGTGGTCGAGTTCAAAAATTCCGTGATCGTTATAACTTGCGTTCAAAAGTAGAAGCTAAAGAAGAAAAAGCTTAATTTGAGTTTGATTTTTTATTTTTTGGAAAGGCACATTTACTTTGTGCCTTTTTAATTAGTAGGTTGGGGCATTTTGACCCAACATTGAGCTCATCGTTGATAGAATGTTGGGTCAAAATGCCCCACCTACTTAGATTACAACGCTTGACGTCATTTAGTGAGCGATTAATGGCATCAATTTAAGCTCCCTTCTCCCCTTTATAAAGGAGAGAAGGGAATAATCTAAAGAAATAGTGCTTAAATTGACGTCATTTAGTGAACGCTTACAAAACAAAATATATTTTGTATTAAGAGAGAAGTTGCTGTGGATAATGAAGTGTTAAAAAAACGTGCTTTAGATTATCATGAGTTTCCAACCCCAGGAAAACTATGTGTTCAAGTAACTAAACCAACTAATTCACAGGATGACTTATCTTTGGCCTATACACCGGGTGTTGCTGCACCGGTGTTAGCAATTGAAAAAGCCCCAGAAGATGCATACCGTTATACTAATAAAGGTAATTTAGTTGCTGTAATTAGTAATGGAACAGCTGTGTTGGGTTTAGGTGATGTAGGTGCTTTGGCAAGTAAACCTGTAATGGAAGGGAAAGCTGTTTTATTTAAGCAGTTTGCTGGTATTGATGTATTTGATATTGAAATTGATGCCGAAGATTGCCAAGCATTTATCGCAACGACAAAACGTATTTCACCAACCTTTGGAGGCATTAATTTAGAAGATATTAAAGCTCCTGAATGTTTTGAAATCGAACAAGCTTTAATTGAGCAATTAAATATACCCGTTTTTCATGATGATCAACATGGCACTGCTATTGTTGTCGCGGCTGGTTTGTTAAACGCCTTAGAATTACAAGGTAAAAAACTATCGGAAGCAAAAATTGTTTGTATTGGAGCCGGAGCAGCAGGTATTGCTTCAATGCGTCTCCTAGTAGCAATGGGTGCAGATAAAAAAAATATGCTATTATTAGATACTAGAGGTGTAATTCATTCAGGAAGAACAGACTTAAACGCTTATAAATTTGCTTTTGCTCGAACCACTGAATGCAGAACCTTGGCTGATGCTTTATTGGGTGCTGATGTATTTATTGGTGTTGCTAAACCTGATTTGTTAAATGCACAATTATTAAATTTAATGGCGCCTAAACCAGTTATTTTTGCTTTATCAAATCCTGATCCAGAGATAAGGCCAGAGCTTGCTCATACAGTTCGTAAAGATATTGTTATGGCAACCGGGCGTAGTGACTATCCCAATCAGGTAAATAATGTGTTATGTTTTCCTTATATATTTCGTGGCGCTTTAGATGTAAGAGCCCGATGTATTAATCAAGAAATGCAGATTGCGGCTGTTGAAGCGATTCGTCAATTAGTGCATGAAGCTGTTCCACAGGTAGTAAAGGATAATTACCCAGGAGTTAAAAATTGGGAGTTTGGTCCTGACTATATTATACCAAAACCCATTGATCCTCGCTTAAAAGAGCGGGTGCCTGCTGCTGTAGCTAAAGCTGCAATAGCTAGTGGTGTTAGCCAAAAGGCGATAACTGAATAATAGAAGTCGTACTCCTAGCTCTGTATAAGAGAGAATAGACTTGCCTGTTAAGGAGGAATAATTTTGCATTTAGATATTGAACATCGTAAACATTTCACATTAATTGGATGGCTAATTTGTGGTCTTGGAGCAATTTTTTATAGTTATGAATACTTGCTACGTATTGCTCCAAGTGTTATGGAACATTCTCTACGTACTCATTTTGATTTGTCCGCTACAGGCTTTGGTTTTCTTTCGTCTATTTATTATTTTGCCTATGTCCCGATGCAATTGCCTGTCGGTGTTCTTTTAGATCGTTATGGCCCTCAACGTCTTTTAACTTTTGCTTGTTTCATTTGTGTGGCAGGAACCTTTCTTTTTACTAGTACTAATATCTATTGGATAGCTGCCTTAGGTCGTTTTTTAATGGGTTTTGGATCGGCTTTTGCTTTTGTGGGCGTGTTAAAACTAGCAACTATTTGGTTGCCAGAAAATCGCCTTGCTATGGCTTCCGGTTTGACCTCAGCTTTAGGTCCTATTGGCGCAATGTTGGGTGATAATTTTTTAGAGATATTTGTTGAACATGCAGGTTGGATTAAAACTCTAAATATGACTGCTATTTTTGGTATGGGATTAACCATTGTTTTATGGTTCGGCATTCATGATAAACAAGGTAAACACAGACAGCACGGAACTATTTCTACCATCAAAACTGGTTTGATTGATTTAGGCCTTATCATGCGTAATAAGCAAATTTGGGTTAACGGGATGTATGGTTGCTTAGTCTATTTGCCGACAACTGTATTTGCCGAGCTTTGGGGCATTCCTTATTTAATCCATGCTCATGGAATGACAACTCATTCAGCAGGTATTGCCAATTCTCTTCTTTTTCTAGGTTTTATCCTAGGTGCTCCTTTAATGGGCTATCTTTCTGATCGTTTAGCGCGTCGTAAATTTCCTATGTTATTTGGTGCAGTAGGAGCCGCTATTATTATAACGATTATTCTTTATGTGCCTGGTTTAAGCGAATTCAATATTCAATATTTGATGTTTTTATTAGGTTTGCTTTATAGTGCGCAAGCTATCGTGTTTGCAGTAGGCAGAGAATTAAGTCCTGGTGAAGCTGCTGGTACTGCCATGGCAGTGACTAATATGATAGTTATGTTGGGGGCTATGTTTTTACAACCACTAGTTGGCCATCTTTTAGATTTTAGTATATCAAAACATTTACCGGTTGCTGCGATAACAGGAAGTGCAGTGAACAATTTACAAAAGTTGTATGGCGTGAATGATTATCAATTTGCTTTATCGATCATTCCAGTAGGGATATTGCTAGCAGCCATATTAACTTTTTTCTTAAAAGAAACCCATGCTCATGCTAAAAAATAATACAATTACTAGAAAACAAATAATTCTTGGGATGCTCATTTGTTTTGTGGGCGGCCTTTTTTATTGCTACGAGTTTGTTTTACGCATTATTCCAGGTGCTCTACAAACTGAGTTAAGTACGGCTTTAGGTCATATTTCAGCGACCACTTTCGGCCAAATTTCTGCTTTATATTATTTTGCTTATTCCCCTATGCAAATGCCAGTAGGAATGTTAATGGATCGTTTTGGCCCTAGACGTCTTCTTACTTTTGCCTGTCTCTGTTGTACCATTGGCTCGTGGATGTTTACCATGACCTCTTCCATGTTTATAGTGGGTTCAGGTCGTTTTCTAGTAGGGTTTGGTTCTTCATTTGCGTTTGTAGGTGTTTTATCTTTAGCTTTACATTGGTTACCTCGGCGTTATTTTTCTTTAGTAGTAGGATTAATTACTACTTTAGGGATGTTGGGATTAATGTATGGTGAGGTGAAAATTACTGAATGGTCTGAGCTTATTGGCTGGGAGCGAGTTTTAATCGTAATCGCTTTTATTGGTTTGTTTTTAAGTGTCATTACTTTATCTGTAGTTCGAGATGGTCCTGAGGGCTATCAACCGCATAAATATCCTTTGCCTGAGTTTTTTCGGAATGTCTTAAAGGTATTGATGTCTCCTGAAGTGTGGCTAATTGGATTTGTTGGTGCTTGTTTGTATACCTCTTTATCAGTATTTGGTGAGTTATGGGGGAAAACTTATTTAGAACAAGCTCATCATTTGACAAAAGTTGACGCCGCAAAAACAATTTCAGCGGTATTTCTAGGATGGGCGATTGGTGCTCCTTTAGCCGGGTATATCTCTGATCATACTGGTAAGCGAATTTTACCTCTAGTAATAGGAGCTATTTTAGCTTTGATTTGTATAAGCATGGTGCTTTACTATCCTAATTTATCTTATCTAAATTTAAATATTTTATTATTTTTGTATGGTTTATTCTCTGCAACAGAAATTATTGTCTTTATCATGGCGAAAGAATGCACTGGAGCTAAACTCTCGGGTACAGTGTTTGCTGCGACTAATATGATTGTTGCTATGGCTGGTGTTGTATTTCAACCTTTAGTAGGAAAATTGTTAGATACTTTTGGTGATAGCGGTATTGTGGGTGGTGAGCATATTTATACGGTGGTAGACTATCAAGTCGCTTTATCTATTTTGCCTATTTCTTTATTATTAGTAACTATTTTGGCATTTTTTATTAAAGATCATCCAGTTAATCAATAGATCGAGCGTTTAGGCTCGATCTGAACTTGAATTGAACATTTTATATGTTCATGGGGTGTGTTATTTATTAAGAGAAAATAAAAAAATGTCGTCATTGAGAACAAAGTGAAGCAATCTAGAACACAATTTTAACGAAGTATCGTTCTAGGTTGCTTCGCGGGCATCTTCTCCCTAAAAAAGAGAGAAGGGAATAATTTAAAGAAATAGTGCTGTAATAGGTCAGGGGTAGTTAGCAAAGACTAAAGATTTTTGCCCTGAAAAAT
>CAMFHA010000065.1 GCA_945952115.1 uncultured Legionella sp.
GTTTATATTTTTACCAAAACCCTTGTTCCGATTTAACATTGAGATTCCTAAGTATGAACCCTCAAGTGCATACAAAACACTGAAAAAATAAATTAGATCAAACTTTTGGTCGCCGAGTTGCTCAATTGCATTCACATTACCGTGATGAAAAACAATATTTGGGTATTTAATTTTAGCATATTGAATTGCCGGAGCATCAATATCGATGCCATTTATTAATAGAGGCAACAATTTCAACCGAATATATTCTGCAGTTCCACCTCGCCCACAACCCACATCTAGGATACGCTCAAAATTTGGATGTTGAAAACGAATTAGTTGTTCCAAAAAAAAATCTATTGCTTCAGTGTCACCTGGATGAGCATAATCACCTTCTCGTAATCGAGCTAATAGGACTCGCGGATTACATTCTTTCATTTATTAAATCTCCCTACTTATTCGATTGTTTATCATAGACCATTAGCTACCAATGTTAATTTAACAAAAAATATTTATGAGGCTCTCTAGTCTATACTTAAATCTAGAAAAAGCAGTTAAATGATTCTTATATTTAATTAAGAGAAAATTAATGCCTACATTACTGATTGATGAACTGAATGTTTATTATGAACTTCATGGAAAAGGACAACCTTTGGTTTTAATTGCTGGCTATACCTGTGATCACAGCTTTTGGGGACTAATGATTGAAGAGTTAAAACAACATTTTCAAGTACTCATTTTTGATAATCGAGCTGTAGGCCAAACTATCGATAAACAAGCTAATTTTAGCTTAGAAACCATGGCTGATGACACCATTAAATTAATACAAAAATTAAATTTGGAAAAACCTCATATACTTGGCCAATCTATGGGTGGAGCAATAGCTCAAATAATTGCAAAAAAATATCCTCAACGAATAAATAAATTAGTGATATTAAATTCCTCTTTTAAATTTAATCAGCGTACTAATTTATTATGTGAAGCTTTATTAAATGCTCGCATCAAAGGGGTCGATCTAGAATCTTTAGTAGAACTCTCTATGTTTTATTTTTTAGGCACTACGTTCTTATCCAACTCAAAACAATACATTGAATTTAAAAAAAATCTATTAAATTATCCTTTTCTGCAAACAGCTTTTGATCAAAAGCGACAATTCGAGGCATTAATTTCATTTGATTCATCCAGTTGGTTAAAAGAATTGAATTTACCTACACTGATAATATCCTCCACTGAAGATATTATCACTTTACCAGAAGAATCAAACTATTTAGCAGAAAAAATTAATGGAGCAAAATGGGTTTCAGTAAGTGGAGGGCACTCTAGCCCCTTAGAAGCTTATAAACAAGTAAATCGACACCTCTTAAGTTTTCTAAAATAAAGCACCACAACAGAAGTGCTCCGAGGAGACAGACCATATCATGTGGTAGCGCATTATCCATAATGCTCAGGACATCTCTTCGTTAAAAGCCTGTTTTAATTCGGTCATTTAGTGCATGTACACTCCTTCGTCTCATCAAATGCGCCTCGTCTAAAACCTAGTGAGAAAGGCTATAAGCGTGATGAGGAACCTTTTTTTAGTAATTTATTCATGAAATAAGGAATAGAGCACCAACCAATAATGCCTTCAAGCACTAAAACAATACCAACTACCATAAAAAATACTTTACTCATGCCTACTATCGCAGCAAGAAATAATAAAATACCTATGACGGTTCGATTGATTCGGTCTGTTTTATCAATATTACATTGCATTATTGGTAGCTCCTAAAATGAGTGATGTAAGAAGGCAATTTGCTGTTTAAGAATTCGGCTTTAAAATCCATTACTATTCTATAATTATTAGAAAATAAAGTGTTTATTTATTAATAAAAATAATAATCGAGACTTTTATGCAAACTCAAATAAAGAAAAATCTTATATTAATCATTGTTTCTTTTGCCATGCTGATGGAAGCAATCGATACCACAATTATTAATACAGCGATACCTAACATATCATCCAGCCTAAAAGTCAATCCTATTGATTTAAAATTAGCATTAATTTCCTATCTTTTAAGCTTAGCCATTTTCATTCCTATAAGTGGTTGGATAGCAGATAAATTTGGCATTAAAAAAGTTTTTATTATTGCTGTGAGTATTTTTACTATTAGCTCTATTGCATGCGGTTTTACCCATAATTTAGGTGAATTAATTGTAGCTCGTTTTATTCAAGGTTTAGGTGGTTCGTTTACTATGCCGATAGGGCGTTTAATTATCTTACGTATTTGTACGCGTAATGAATTAATTAGCAAAATGGCTCTAGTAGTAATGATGGGCGCTTTAGGAATGATGTTAGGGCCTGTTGTAGGAGGTATTTTAACAACTCATTTTTCATGGCCTTGGATTTTTTGGGTCAATGTACCTTTTGGAATTACAGCTATTCTATTAGCTTATTTTCTATTTCCTTCAATGCCACCTATCCCCGTGCACCCTTTAGATAAGTTGGGTTTTATTTTATTTGGTGCAGGATTAGCACTCCTTACTTATAGCTTATCTGCATTTAGCGAATCTTCCTTGTCTCATACTCATACACTAATTCTATTTTTTCTTTCTATTTTTTTACTTCTTTTTTATTATTGGCATTCAAAAACACAACCCTATCCGATAGTAAAAATAGCTTTACTTAATAAAAGAACATTTAGGATTTCAGTAATTGGAAATTTATATACTCGTTTAAGCTTCGGTGGCATTCCTTTTTTATTACCTTTACTTTTTCAAATTGGACTTCATTATACACCTCAGCGTTCAGGTTTATTATTAGTTCCTATTTCTCTAGGAATTTTATTAATAAAACCTCTATCTAAGAATATTTTATGTTTTTTTGGATACAAAAAACTCCTCATTATAAACACCTTTTTACTCAGTTTAATGATTTGGAGTTTTATATTGATAAATAAATCAACCTCTCTGTTCACCATTGAGTTATTCATTTTTTTATATGGTTTTTTTCTCTCTTTACAATATACCAGCATGAATTCTTTAGCTTATGCCAATATTAATGAAGAAGAAATAAGTGCGGCAGCAAGTATTGTAAGCACTATTCAACAATTAGCACAAAGTTTTGGAGTAGCTTTTGCAGCACTGCTTGTTAATTTCTTTTTACCTCATTTTTCTCTTCATTCTGAAGCTATTATAAAATCATTTCATGAATCTTTTTTTGCAATAGGCCTTGCCACATTAAGCTCTATCATTATTTTTTTGAGGCTAAAACCAGAAGATGGTCAAGAACTTATTGGTAAAAAGCAAAAAATGAATAACTTATAAGCCTATAACCTTTCTTACTAGGTTTTAGACGAGGCGCATTTGAATGAGGTGAAGGAGTGTACACCTAGTACATGATTGAAGCCGAGTAAGAAGGCAATCAAGTATCAAATTTAGTGACAAAGGCTCTATGTATTAACTCTGAATAACCTTGGTTAATAACAGGGAATAAGTTGAAGATATTATTTATAATAAGTCATTTTTTATTATAACTCACAATTAGATCACATTCTTAAATACTAGTTATAAACAGAGTAAAATATACGTTATCTATTTGAATTTTATAATATTTAAATCTTTATCAACAAAGAAATTTTTACTAATAATAAACATAAGTTTTAAAATATTATATTATTTTTATTATTAAATTAGGCTAAAAAATCTTAATATTAAGAAGGTTCATATAAAAAAATAATACACAGATGGCCTTGTGATTGTTAAACTCATCAAAACTTCAAGAACTAGTATAGTTTGCTTGTGTTTGCAATGTCTCTTTAACTTATACAGAAGACGTGCGGCACCAAAATCACCTTTATTTAAATATAAATCATTCAAGCGATCATTATATGCAACATGATGTAGGCCTCTGCGAGTACCGATATGTATGCTCTCTTTAAACATTATTTTTTTTGTATCATCAGTGAAGGAGTGAATATGTTTTACGAGTGGATAAAGACAAGCTGGTGCATCTCGTAAAAAATCTTCATTCTTACTCATATATTGATGCATCATCTCCGCTTACCTTACTAGAAACGAACTATTTATCAGATATTATATTGTGAATAAAAGGCTAGTAATATATAGAATAAAGTAAGCATAACTTTTAAAAATTTTCATTTTATGAATTAACTAACAGATTAAAGAGGAAGAAATACCCTTGTTTTATACAGATTAATTTTTAATTAACTTATTGATTTATAAAAATAAAATAAAACTATCAACAGATTTCTTTTACTATATAATAAACATAAGATCTATTTAAAAATATTATTTTTATAATTAGGGTCAGAGAAAAAAATTACATTAAAGCAAAAATAACTAAAAAAGAATGATAAATGATTAAATTGATAATAAATTGATTAAAAATCAAAAAAAGCAACGTCCAATAATGATAGTTAATAAAAAATGAAGCAAAAAATATGCAGTTCTAAATTGACAGATCAATAAAAGTTATCTATCATTGCCAGCCTTATAAATATATTAACAGGTTCATCATGAAACGTACTTTTCAACCTAGTAATTTAAAGCGTAAACGTGATCATGGTTTTCGTGAGCGCATGGCTACACGAGCTGGTAGATTGGTTATCAAACGTCGTCGAGCTAAAGGCCGTAAGCGTTTGTCTGCATAAGTGTTTTCCTTTAAAAAAACACAGCGATTATTAACAAAAAGTGATTATGATCACGTGTTTGCGCAAGCAAAAAAAATTGTAACAAACGATTTTATTTTATTTTGCAGACAAAATGAATTAGGCTATGCTCGTATTGGCTTAGCATTATCAAAAAAAAAGATTGCAAAAGCTCATGAGCGAAATAGAATTAAACGTTTGTTAAGAGAGTGTTTTCGCCACACACAATTGCCAGCTGTTGATATCATTTTCTTGGCGAGAACTGGTGTAGCAAAGCAAACTAATTTAGCTATTAACTCCAGATTGAGTAAAACATGGGAAAAATTAACTACATGCTTCAACAGTTAATATGTTTGCCAATAAAAATGTATCAATACTTAATTAGCCCTCTACTTCAACCGACTTGTCGTTATTACCCCAGTTGTTCGCACTATGCAGAAGGTGCAATTAAGCAGTATGGTGTAGGAAAAGGTTTGTGGATGGCCATAAAGCGTATATTACGTTGCCATCCTTGGGCTAGAGGCGGTTATGATCCGGTCGTACCTAACAATGAGAAACTTTGAATGGATATAAGACGATTAGTATTATATATGGCGCTCGCGCTAGTTACTTTATCACTGTGGAATGCATGGCAAATTGATTATCCTCATCCGCAAGTAGCACAACAAACTCCTGAGTCTTCAGTAAACAATGCTCAACTTTTACCTCAAGTTAATAATAGCAATGCAGTGCCGCATCAAGAACCAGTAATTGCTAATGAGAATGAACATGGTACTACTAATTCTGAGCATCTGATTCAAGTTAAAACCGATGTTTTAGATTTAGCTATTGATTTAAATCAAGGGAATGTTGTCTCAAGTGATTTGCTTGATTACCCCTTGAGTGTAGATGAAAAAAATAAACCTTTTGCTCTATTAAAAAGCCAAGGTAATGAGCGTTATGTTGCTAACTCTACTTTATTTATAGCTAAAGACTCTAATGTTCAAGCTCTGGACTTTAATTTTCAAACTCAAGAAAAAAACTATGAGCTAGCGTCTAATCAAAATGAATTACAAGTTACTCTTCAAGGGCAAAATAAAGAGGGTTTAGAAGTAAAGAAAGTGTTTACTTTTACCCGAGGAAGTTATCTTGTTGCTGTTAATTATGTAATTAATAATCAGGGTACTACTGATTGGACTGGTTATTTAAATACTCAATTGCTTCGTAGCTCTCCTAAAGAAGATAAATCAAGCATGTTTCATGTAGGTTCTTATACAGGAGCCTCTTTTTCAAATCCTGGAAAAACCCGGTATCAAAAAATAAGCTTTTCTGATATGGCGAAAACTAACCTGAATGTAGATGTTAAAGGTGGTTGGGTTGCTATGCAGCAGCATTATTTTTTAACTGCTTGGATTCCTAATTCTGATAGTGAAAATAAATTTTATACTTTAGCTAACAATAATGATTTTACTATTGGCTCTGTAAGTCAACCGCTTACTATAAAACCTCAAGAACAGAAACAAATAGGTTCTAAATTATATGTAGGTCCTGAAATCACGAGTGTTTTAAAAACTATTGCCCCTCATTTAGATTTGACGGTAGATTATGGGATTTTATGGTTTGTTTCTTCCTTACTATTTTCTTTAATGTCTGCTATTTACGGCTTCGTTGGAAATTGGGGATGGTCGATTGTTTTGGTTACTGTACTAATAAAATTGGCCTTTTATCGTTTATCAGCAACAAGCTATAAATCAATGGCTGGAATGCGTAAATTACAACCAAAGTTACAAGCCTTGCGTGAACGTTATGGTGATGATAAAGCGAAAATAAGCCAAGCTACTATGGAGCTTTATCGCCAAGAGAAAGTCAATCCTTTAGGTGGTTGTTTACCTATAGTAATCCAAATACCTGTATTTATTGCTCTTTATTGGGTATTACTGGAAAGTGTTGAACTAAGACAGGCTCCTTTTATTTTATGGATTACCGATTTATCAGTAGCTGATCCTTATCATGTTCTCCCTTTAATCATGGGAGCTACTATGTTAATCCAACAAAAACTAAATCCTGCTCCACCTGATCCTGTACAGGCTAAAGTGATGATGTTTTTGCCTATACTTTTTACTGCTTTATTCTGGAGTTTTCCAGCAGGCCTAGTGTTGTATTGGATTGTTAACAATACTTTATCAATTATTCAGCAATGGTATATCACGAGAAAATATTCTGATGATAAACCAAAAAAATTAGCAGTTGCCGCTAAATAAAAATGGTTATAGATACAATAATTGCCATAGCTACTCCACCTGGTCGAGGTGGGGTAGGTATTCTTCGCTTATCAGGTCCTCAAGCTTATTCTATTGCTTTAAAATTAAATAATAATAAAAAATTAGAGCCTCGAATTGCTCGTTTTTGTTCATTTTATTCTGATTCAATGGAGTTAATAGATCAAGGCTTAATGCTATTTTTTAAAGCACCTTATTCTTTTACAGGTGAAGATGTCGTTGAGTTACATGCTCATGGTTCGCCAATAGTATTGGATTTATTACTAAAACAAGCACTTGCTTTTGGCGCTCGTTTGGCAAGACCTGGAGAGTTTTCTGAGCGTGCTTTTCTTAATGATAAAATTGATTTAACTCAAGCAGAAGCTATTGCCGATCTTATTTCTTCAAGCTCTGAGACTTCAGCACGAATGGCTTTAAAAACATTGCAAGGAGATTTTTCTAAAAAAATCAAACTACTTAATGAGCATATTATTTATTTGCGAATGTATGTAGAAGCTGCCATTGATTTTCCAGAAGAAGAAATTGATTTTTTAAATGATGGTAAAGTGATTACTTTACTAGATTCTATTTTAGAAGAGCTTACTAGTATACGTTCACAAGCAAATCAAGGCGTTATTTTAAGAGAAGGATTTTCATTAGTTATCGCAGGTAGACCTAATGCAGGAAAGTCAACTTTGATTAATAATCTTGCAGGCCGAGAAGTGGCTATTGTTACGGAAATAGCAGGAACTACGCGAGATGTAATGCGGGAGCATATTTTATTAGATGATATCCCCTTACATATTGTAGATACGGCAGGTCTTCGTGAAAGTGAAGATTTAGTAGAGCAAGAAGGCATTAAAAGAGCATGGCAGGAATTACAACGTGCGGATTTTGTTTTACTAGTTATTGATGCAAATTTTCCTGAGCAGGAAAAAGAATTAATAAAAGAAATAGAAGAATCTTTAACGAATCCCATTCCAATAATAACTGTATTTAATAAAATTGATTTATTAGCAATCCCTCCATCTATTTCCGGAACCACTCTTTATTTATCAGCAAAAAATGGTTTAGGATTAGATCAACTTAAAAAACGAATTAAAGAGCTTGTTGGATATCAACCTAACGAAGGTCAATTTTTAGCTCGTCGACGTCATTTGAATGCTTTAGATAAGGCTAAAAAAGTACTTTTAATGGGGAAAAAACAATTGGCTGAACACCGAGCAGGAGAGTTATTAGCTGAAGATTTGCGTCTTGCTCATCAAATTTTAGGTGAAATTACAGGAGAATTTACTGCCGATGATTTGCTTGGAAGTATTTTTTCAAGTTTTTGCATTGGTAAGTAATTTTTATATTCTATAGCATTGCTCACCAATAGATTTAATTTTTATATGATTAAAGTATTTAAACTAATTTTTATCTTTCTAGTTATTGGTTTTTTTGCATGGAAACTCCATTGCAGTATGCCAAGATTAATTCAATGGATTCAAGGGCTAGGAGCCTATGCATTTATTGGATTTTTTATCTTTTATTGCTTTAGTATTTTATTGTTCGTTCCTATCGAACCTATTGTTTTGGCATCTGGAGCTCTATTTGGATTTTATTATGGCTTCTTAATTACCTTGTTTTGTGCAGTTGTAAGCGCCGCCATGGCCTTTATCATAAGTCGATCCTTGGGTTTTTCTTGGTTTCCTGGTAATAAAAAAAAATTATTAGTTCAATGGGGTGAGCGTTTTGAATCGCTTGGATGGAAGTCTCTTGCTCTATCGCGCTTAATCCCTTTCCTTCCTTGCTCTATTGTAAATTATGGATATGGATTAACGAATATGAATCTATGGGTTTATACCATTACAAATTTTATATTTTTTATCCCTTACAAACTTAGCATTACTTATATTGGTTCTTATTTATAAAAGTCAGGACTTATGAACGTTACTTCTTCATAGAACCTAAAAATAGTAATTACAATCAAAATAATGCTAAACTGCTTTTTATTTCAAGGATGATGATTGAATGAAAAGAACTATTATCACTGTTATAACCATATGTTGCGTGCATAGTGTTTATTCAGGAAGCATGGGGCCAATTAATAATGAGTCCAAAGAATGGTCAGGATTTTACTTAGGGGCTAATGGCGGCTATTGGTGGTCACAAAACTCTTTAAATATGACTGGTTCTCCCAGTTATATTAATCCGCTATTCCTAGTTACTGGGACAAGCATTGTAGATGCTTTAGCTAGAGTGGGGACTAATAATCTTTCAATAAATCCGAATGGATTTATTGGTGGTGGACAAGTTGGTTATAATTACCAGTTAAAAAATTCATTTTTACTTGGTCTTGATGTAGATATTGATGGCCTTGCTTCATCTAATTCGGATACTCGTATAAATTCCTTTGTCAGTTTAAATCGTTTTCCTACAGAATATTATGACTCGGTACTGTCTATAAGTAAAAAGCTTAATTATGTTGGAACAGTTCGTGGTCGTTTAGGTTATCTGTTGTCACCTTCTTTGCTTTTCTATAGTACTGGTGGATTTGCTTATGGTGAAATTACATTAAATGAAACATTTGGTTTACATCAAATACCATTAAGATTGCCTAGCTATGCTCCTATTGAGGTTCAAAATAACCATACCAAAACAGGAATAGGTTGGACTGTTGGTGGTGGATTAGAATGGATGTTTCGTGCTAATTGGAGCGCTAAAATTGAGGGGATTTACTATGATATTGGTACAATCAATAATAATGTTACTCTCTCTCAAATGACTTTTTTGCCCATTCCTCCAGCAATATTGGGATCAGTAAATGTTAATACATCGACTCAATTTACTGCAGCAGCGATTCGTGTCGGAGTGAATTATCATTGTTAATATTTAATATAGCATTTCCCACTAAGTTTTAGACGAGGCGCATTTGAATGAGGTGAAGGAGGAGTCTAGTACATGACTGAAGCCGAGTGAGAATGTAATGAAGTATAAAGCTTAGTGGGAAATGCTATATCTCTTAACAAACACTAATACATCAATAACATGGAGTAGTTATGAATTCATTAAAAAAACACTCTAATAAACTAGTTTTAGCAAGATCATTTTTTACCCTAGGATTAATTTCAATTTTTTATGGCATCAGTGGGAATGTTAATGCACAGGAACTATTAACACGCCATGTACACGCGATAGTTGAAAATGGAAAGGCTAGCTACTTAAAACCAATGCTAGAAAATAAAATTTTACGCCTTGATATTGTATTAGCTTTACGTGATCAAGAGGGTCTAGAATACTTTTTAAATGAATTATATGATCCTGCTAATCCTAATTATCAGAGATTTTTAACAGTTGAACAATTTACTGATAGATTTGGACCCAGCCAAAAAGATTATGATACGCTCATTAATTTTGTTAAAAAGCATGGCTTTAAAATTGTTGGGGGCTCGCGTGATGGCATGGATCTTCAAGTTGAAGCACCTGTCGCAACTATTGAAAAAACATTTAATATTTCATTACAAGTTTATAAAAATGTAAAAGAGAATCGTATATTTTATTCGCCTGATCGAGAACCTACTGTAAACTTACCTTTTTCTTTATGGCATATTTCTGGCTTAGATAACTATTCAAAACCTCACCCCCTTTTTAAACGCAAACCATCTAAATTAGCTAAGCAATTTGCTACTACTGGCTCAGGTCCAAATCGATCTTTTTTAGGAAGTGATATGAGAGCTGCTTATTATGGAGTAAATGGGCCAACAGCGTTGACTGGTACAGGTCAAAATATCGGATTACTTGAGTATTTGGGAACTAATTTATCTGATTTAAATACTTATTATACTAATGTAGGGCAAAGAAATAATGTTCCAATCACCTTACTATCTACAGATGGCACTAGTACACAATGCAACTATCCTGACTGTGATGATACTGAACAAACTCTTGATATGACTCAAGCATTGGGTATGGCTCCTAATTTAGCTAGCCTAGTAATGTATATTGGTTCAACTGATACAGCTATTTTTAGTTCTATGGTATCACATAATCCGCTTCCTACTACGATTGGTTGTTCATGGGGATGGACTCCGGCCGATCCTAGCACACTGAATCCCTATTGGATGAGAATGGCTGCGCAAGGACAAACCTTTTTTGCTGCTTCTGGTGATAACTCTACTTGGCATAAAAATGGTAGCAGTGAAGCATGGCCTGCTGACTCTAGTTATGTTGTTTCTGTAGGCGGAACGGATTTAATAACTACAGGTCCTGGTGGTGCTTGGAAATCAGAAACTGCCTGGGTAGACAGTGGCGGAGGGATTTCACCAAACAATATTCCAATTCCTAGTTGGCAAAAGCTTGCTAAGGTAATTAATTCAAAAAATAAAGGTTCAACAAAATTGCGTAATGGTCCTGATGTGGCTGCTAATGCAAACTTTACTTTTTATGTTTGTGCTAATCAACAACCTTGTACGGCAAATCTGTATGGTGGAACTAGTTTTGCAGCACCTATGTGGGCTGCTTATATAGCATTAACAAATCAACAACGCCTTGCGTATCATAACTCTTTACTTGGATCTATAAATAATTCACTTTATAAGGTTGGAGTTTCTTCCGTTTATACGGTAGTTTTTCATGATATTGTCAAAGGATCTTCTGCAAGTCGTTCAGCAGTTGTTGGCTACGATCTAGTAACAGGATGGGGTAGCATGCATGGACCTGCTCTTATTAATTATTTAGCACCTAAAAAAATCTCATAATTTACACGAGCTGTATTATCCTAGAAAACGCAGTTGAATCTACTATGAGCCTACTGCGTTTTCTAGAATTATAAAAATTAGGAGCTGCTGACATTTCATATTTCGTTATCATTCACGGGGTATGTAAATTTTCCTGCTGTCTTTCCTGCGAAGGCGGGAATCCATGCAAAAATCAACCACTGTGCTAAATTTATAGATAGTTTCCCGTTTTCGCGGGAAAGACATAGCGTTAAATACTAGTAAATTATATACTCTGTGAACGATTACCATATTTCAACGTCCTGCAAGTCGCGGGATGTCTGACGCCTAAAGACGAAATGTCAACAGGCTCTAATAATTTCTAGGGAGAAGTTTTAGCTCTCATCTCTCGTCTATAAACCCAGTCGCTCCAATAAAGCTATTTTAAAACCGATTGAACTTTTATAATCAGCCGCCGCAATCAGTTTATCTGAATGTTCACCTAAGTTGAGCAGATGACGCATTGTATTTTCTGGACCAAGATCAACGATAAGCTCATATTGATATTCTTTAATCAATTCGCACACTTTATCCCAATGCAAAGTTGAATACAGTTCTTTATCAAGAAATTCAATTTCTTCTTCACTAGCGTATATTTTGCATAATTTAAGAGGGCTTATTAATGGATATTTTAAAGGAGAAAGGCATAGCGCGAGCAGTGCTTGCTTGAACAAGCCTTGTTTATTGGCATATAAGAGCGTATGTGATGGAAGATGTACCGATAAAAATCTTATTTTTAAAGAGGTAGAAGTTAAAGCATTAATTAATTTATTTAGAGAGGGTACCTGCCCGCCAACTACGACTCGTTGGGCGGAGTTAATAATCGCAATATAGCATTCATACTCGCTACATTTTTTTTGGAGCTCGTTAAAATCAAAGGCTCCATAAATAGAAATTAAATCATATGCAATAAGATTGGTTTCATTTAAAAGAGAGGTCATTAATTGAGTTCGGCAAGTAATAACCTCGTTGATTTTCTTTGGAGAAGCATTGGTACTGGCGAGAAAAGCACTCACTTCACCTAAACTATATCCTGCTAAAGTTAGTGTATGCGTGTTAAACATAGCTTGGATAGTATGAAATAGCGATAACTGATATGCGCTGATGATGAACTGACTATAATTTGGTTGATTGATTAATCCTGGTTGATTAAAGTTAATTTTCATTAGCTGGCTAAGCTGCTCTATGTAATTAGATATCTCTTTATCGTTTTGAAAAAAAGAGAGCAGGTTTTCAGCTGTGTTTCCTTGGCCTGAAAAAATACATAATACGTTCATGAATGTGTACCTGAAAAAATAGAGTATAAAAAATAAAATAAACTGAGCATGTCTGCGACACCACCTGGACTAATATTTTTTTCAGAAAAAAGATGGTGGATTGCAATAGCTGCTTGGATAGAGTTTTTTTTATCTTGTAGTGAAATTACGCCTTGAATTTGCTGGCGTGCAAATAATAGTCCTTCTGGCCCAACTCGATATAAAATATTAATATCATCCATCTTGAGTAAAAAATGTTGGTAGGCTAGTAGTCCTAAAAATGTTTTATCATAGGGAATATGGATTAATTCTTTATATAATTCAAAGACCAATTTATAGCCGTTAATAGCCAAACTTTTTGCATCTTCAGCAGCATATTGTTCTTTTACCCAAGTGCCATGGGTATTCTTATTTTGATGATGATCCCGCAAATAAAGCGACCAGTCATTAATGATAGACTGATGTAATTCATCAAGAGAAAATAAATTTTTCTTGGTGCTTAATTTACATACGGTGGCGCATAGGATACCTAAAGAGAAAATGGCTCCTCTATGAGTATTAATGCCTTGGGTAACATGAAGCATGGTTTGTTCAGCTTGTAATCCAAAGGGAACTAATTGTTTTGGGCTATAGTTCAACGCTGCATGCAAACCTAGAGAAAAAAAATAATGACGTAGACTAAATAAGCTGCGGAAAAAAAGTGCTCCATCCATATCTTCATGAGCTCCTTGATCGATAAAACTGACTAAGCCTGGTTTAGGATAAAGCGCTACTTCATTATATAAAGCACGAATGGCCATTTTGGCATAAAAACGAGCTATTTGTTGTGGGTTAGCGAATGAGTGTTGGAAATCTAGCATATAAATACTCTCTAGAAATGAGCTGAATTCCTTTTTCTGATTTAAAAAGAATATTAGGTATTTCTTGTGTTTGAATTAACTCCTTATAAGAGCACTCTCCAATATCTGGAAAGCGGACTTCACCATCAATTGGGATAGACGGTATTAATTGTGTGAGATGATGATGTAATTCATTTAATGAAATTAGTGATTGATAGCTGTATTCGATAAGCAGATCTAAATCAGATGTAGGTCGAACGTAGGGATGCTGTGTGAGATATTGCCAACAATAGGAACCATAGACGCGTATAAAATGATACTCTTCTGGAATTTTTGGAAAAAGTTGTGATAAAGAAGGAAGAGGGGCTATTTTATTGATAGCCGTTTTAAAAAATAAATAACTCATTCTAATTTTTTGTGTTGTAGTTGGAATGAAATAGGGGATTGCTAATTGTATTTGTTCTTCACTAATTGTAGGAGGCTGTCTTGTGGTGATTAAAGGCCGCCCTTGAGCCATCCATGAATATAAAAAATCCAATTCTTGGGCTTGGATGGAAGAGACCTTCCTTGTAGATTCAACTGCGTTTTCTAGGTTTAAATAGCAGAGTGTATGTCGTGGGTAGTTCATAAATTTTTGATATGTTCAATAAGGTCATATGCCATTGTACGCCCCTTGTATTTTTTGCCTAATTCAGCGCGGTTATCTCGGCATAGATCTGGTTCATTTAAGACATTCAACAGTTTAGCGGCAGCTGCATCCAGCTCAATCACTTCATGAATTCCTCCCAATTTTTTAAAATTATCAACACCAGGGGCAAAGACTGGGGAGGTTTTGCTAATTTCACGTAATACGTCAATGTCAATTTTAGTCACTTTGGCCATACCTTCTAACCACATGACGGCTAATTGAGTATTTTTTAAAGCAATGATCCTATCTGCCATCATTCCAAAAGAAATGAAACTGCCTCCTATTGCTTGATTGTAGATTAGAGAAATCAACGTATGACCTTTTTTGCGCGCTAGATGTAAACATTGTAATAAATGACCAAAATAAGCATACATTCCTAGCCATTCATCTCTCATGGAAAGCTTTTGTCCTGTAACATCCACTAGAAGAAGAATAGGATCTTTAGTGTTTTCTTGGATTATTTTTAACAGATGTGTTGCCATTTCCATTGCTTCATCCACGCCAAAATTCGTGTCTTCTATGGTGCCTAAAATAGTAAATTGCGTCTCTTGGATCATTCCTGTACCAAAAACCACATTATTTTTTATTTTTGTACTAGTTCTGGTAAAAATACTTGAAAGAAGTTCTTTTAAAGTGATTTTATCGCTAGGCATTATGAATTCCTTTTATTGGCTAGAGATATAAATAGCTGGTCAGGACAGTTAAAAATATCTTGCTGCTGGAGATCTTTTTGTTCAGAAGCAATCATTTCACCTTGCTCCTGGTAATCTTTTGCTTCTTTAATACGCTCTTCCAGCATGTTATGTTGATCTTGCAATTGAGATAAGTTTAGTGTTGGTTTATTAGTTAATGTGTTGAGTCCCACTATAATCGCTTGACGAATAGCGCTGATTTGATTGCTCGTATAGGCTTGAACTGCTCTTTGCAAGTACCGAGTTCTTCCTCCATAAACACGCCATACTAGTGCACGGTTTTTACTATCAAACACTTCGGCACCTTTAACTGCTTGAATGACTTCTGCCCCAGAAACACCTATACGAGCACTTTGATTAACAATGAGGTAATCCAAACATCCGCTGATAATTCCCATCCCTCCATAGGCTCCATTCGTTCCACAAATCACTCCAATAGTTTTAATTCCTACCGAACGCGCCTCAAGAATAGCTCGAATAATTTCCGAAATTTCAATTTCACCGACATTGGCTTCTTGTAAACGAACCCCACCACTGTCAATCAAAATGATTAAAGCAGCTAGTTTATGTTTTATGGCATATTGAACCAGGCCAGTCATTTTTGCTCCATGAACTTCACCTACTGAGCCTCCAATAAAATCTTTTTGTTGTGCTGCAATAGCAATGGAAATTTCTGCACATTGAGCTGTTCCTATAATTAGCCCATCATCTGTTTCCACTTGCATATTAAGTTGGGGAAGAGTAGGGCTTAATGTATCGTCTTGGAGTAGGAATTCAGTAAAACTGCCTTCATCGGTTACAGAATAAATCCTACTGCGTGCATCTGCTTCGCTGTATTTCTGTTTTCGTGGGTAGCCGCTTTGGTAGACTTCCACTGCTTGACCTAATCGTAAAGTCACAACAGGAGGCGTTGCACCAGCGTCATTTAAAGTAATATGAAGCCCCTTATAGGGATAATCTTCAACAAAACGCTTAACCACTTCATCCCAAGTAGATTTAAAACCCGTAATGACGGTATGAACAATGATCTGAGTTTCTTCTGGATTTTGGTGTGGCCTAATGACTACTTCCAAATTACCTGAACCTGCAACGCCTACTTTGATGGTTTGCTTTTTTTTAATAGTTTTTCTTAAACTAAAGTTATATTTATAACTATCCATAGTCATTCTACCAATTCCTGAATTTATTAGGAGGACAATACAATCCATTCGAAATATCTACTAAATCACGTATACTTTGAGCCGCTAATAAATCTCGATCAGCCTCTCTGAGTGAAATTCCCAAATCTTCGGGTCTTTGAATCACTCCACGTGCGCGCAGTTTATCCACTAAGCCTTTATCACGTTGAAGACCCATAGCTGTATAACCTGCAACACCGCGAATTGCTTGTTCTCTTTCATTTAAATCTTTACATAGCAATAAGTTTGCAATTCCCTCTTCGGTCACAATATGAGAAACATCATCCCCATAAATCATAACGGGGGGCAGATCGGCATGCATTTCCTTTTGAAAATCCCAAGCATCCAGAGTTTCTACAAAACTTGGTTTTCCTGCACTTTGAAATGTTTCAATCATTTGAATCACGAGCTTACGCCCACGAGGCATGCAGGAGGGTTGATAGCCGTATTTTTCTTGTCCTGCTTTTAACCAGGCATAGGATGAATGCCTGCGTCCAAGAGTGTCACAGCCCATATTAGGTGCGCCTCCAAAACCTGCCACTCGTCCCTTCGTTGCTGTAGAACTGTTGCCCTGAGGATCTATTTGTAAAGTAGCGCCAATAAAAGCATCACAACCATAATGGCCGGCGAGTTGACCATATAAACGATTCGATCGTAAAGAACCATCTCTCCCTGTGAAAAAAATATCTGGTTTTGATCGAACGTATTCATTCATACCCAACTCACCACCCACACAAAATATAGATTCAACAAACCCTGCTTCAATAGCGGGAATAAGGGTTGGTAGTGGATTAACCATCCAGTGTTTACATATTTTTCCTTTAAGATCTAAGGACTGAGCATAGGTAGGTAATAATAATTCGATGGCGCACGTATTAAATCCGATGCCATGATTGAGCCTATTGACTTGGTATGGAGCATAAATTCCTTTAATAACCATCATTGCCATCAGTATTTTAATTTCATCAATTAAAGCCGGATCACGGGTAAATAAAGGCTCAATATAAGCAGGAGTAGGGGCTTTGACCACTGCATCTACCCATCCACCTGGTATATCAACACGAGGGAGTTTGTCTACTAGCTCATTAACTTGCGCAATAACAATACCATTCTTAAATGCAGTAGCTTCAACAATACTTGTAGTTTCTTCAGTATTTGCGCCTGTATATAAATTGCCTTGAGCATCGCCTTGTTCAGCAGTAATTAATGCAACATTGGGAGTTAAATCCATTACATAGCGTGCATAAAGTTCGTTATAAGTATGAATGTTACCAATTTTTATTTGACCTTTTTCTATCATCAAGGCTAAGCGCGTGGCTTGAGGGCCTGCAAATGAGAAATCGATTTTTTCTGCTATTTTTTGTTCAAAAAGATCTAAGTGTTCGGGCAATGAAACCGCGGATTGCACCATATGAAGACGATTAATTTTTTCAGGATTAACTTGGCATAGACTTTTAGCTAAAAAATCAGCTTGTTTTTGGTTATCTCCTTCAAGACAAACCACATCTTCTGGTTTTATGGCAGCTTCAAGTAAAAGGATAATTGCTTTGGTAGGAACAATCTTCCCTTCTTTGTATAGTGGTTTGATTTCTGCTAAGCGTTGTTCATAATCTTTTTGCTTTTTATTCCAATCCATGAATCTATATCCTAGGCAATGCTCTATTTATACTGTAGCAGGTATTAGACTTCTTGCATAACCTGCGTCTTTTACTTTATTGCTGCGTTGCAAAGCTCGAGTTTAGCCATTTTTCCCTAATCCGTTCGCTCTGAGGAGCGTGCGTAGCACGCGTCTCGAAGGGCTTTCTAAGCTGCTAAAGTGAG
>CAMFHA010000066.1 GCA_945952115.1 uncultured Legionella sp.
AGAATGAGCCTTTTTTTTGTTCAATGCAAGCATTTTGAAAGATCACGGGTATATGCTCGTAGAACACTAGAATTAGCTCTGAAATGGTTATTTGAAAATGATACTGCTTTAAATCCACCCTATGAGTTAAATCTAGCCTCAATGATTCATGAGCCTAGCTTTTCTAAAATGATTCAAAACGGACTGTTTTTTGATATTAAATTTATTCATCGATTAGGCAACATCGCCGTACATGGTGACGAAAACATATCGCCCCAAGAAGGATTAAAAGCAACCGTTGCACTTCATCAATTTTTAGGATGGATGTCGAGGGTATATACTAAAGAAGGCATAAAGCCAGAACAATTTCAAATAACCTACCTTCCTAGAGCACAAGAAAACGTCCCCAAACTTTCAAAACATGAGATAGAAAAAATACAAGCTGATTTGGAAGCAAAAGATAAAGCCGCTGAAGAGACTCAAGCCAAACTATCCCAAACGGAAATAGAACTAGCTGCACTAAAAGGAAAATTGGCCTTACTTCAAGACGTTAAGAAAATAAATAAACGAACGATTGGCAGCAATGAATATACGGAATCACAAACTCGTGAGCTGATGATAGATATCATGTTGCGAGAAGCTAGATGGGATCCAAAAGCTAAAGATGTTGAGGAATTCGAAGTATTAAAATGTATGCCTACTACCACTGGTACTAATGACGGTACTGGTTATGTGGATTATGTGCTGTGGGGTGATGATAACAAGCCACTTGCATTAGTCGAGGCCAAGAAAACAAAAGTAGATCCACAAACAGGCAGTCGACAAGCTGAGCTTTATGCTAATTGTTTAGAACAACATCATGGCCAGCGTCCAATAATCTATTTTTCTAATGGGTATAAAACATGGATGTGGGATGATACGTTCTATCCCCCCAGAGAAGTACAAGGTTTTGCTACTAAAGACGAATTACAATGGAAAATCAATCAGCGTAAGAGTCGGCAAGCACTAAATGTGATGCAGCCTAATCCCCTGATTGCTGGGCGATATTACCAAATAGAAGCAGCAGCTCGTGTTATGCAACAGTTTGGAGATAATCGTAAACGCAAAAGTTTGGTTGTCATGGCAACAGGCACCGGTAAAACTCGCTTATCCATTGCTTTAGTCGATATGCTATTACGGGCTAATTGGGTAAGGAAAGTATTATTTTTAGCCGATAGGACTGCTTTGCTGACACAAGCGATGAGGGCATTTAAAAAGAATCTGCCCCATGTTAGCCTCGCCAATCTTTTGAGTAAGAAGCAAGAAGAAGCCCGTATACTGTTCTCAACCTACCCAACGATGCTTAATTGCATTGATGGAACCAAGAAAAATCAGAGCCAGACATTTAGTGTAAACCACTTTGATTTGATTATAATCGATGAAGCACACAGGTCTGTTTATCAAAAATACGGCGCAATTTTCGATTACTTTGATTCTCTACTACTGGGGTTAACTGCAACTCCACGTGGTGAGGTTGATAGGAATACTTACAATCTGTTTGAGCTTGATAATCACCAACCGACCTATGCATATGAGTTAGAGCAAGCGGTTAAAGACGGTTTCCTTGTTCCACCTCGAGCAATTTCAGTACCTTTAAAATTCCAACGTGAAGGAATTAAATACAATGAACTTTCCATCGATGAACAAGAAGAGTATGAACTACAGGAAGAGTTTTATGATAAGGAAACAGGTGATCTGAAAGAAGAAATTGGGTCTTCAGCATTAAATCAATGGTTATTTAATAAAGATACTGTCAATAAAGTGCTGATGCATTTGATGGAACATGGAATTAAAGTTGAAGGTGGAGATAAAATCGGCAAAACCATTATCTTTGCTAAAAATAAAACACATGCTCAGTTTATAGTTCAACAATTTGATGAAAATTATCCGCATCTGGCTGGAAAATTTTGTCGTCGCATTGATCACTCGGTGAAATACTCTCAAAGTTTAATTGATTCATTTAGCTTCAAAACAAAAGATCCCTTTATTGTAGTATCAGTGGACATGCTGGATACCGGTATTGATGTGCCTGAGGTTGTGAACTTGGTCTTTTTCAAGTTGGTTCGTTCTAGAACAAAATTCTGGCAAATGATAGGACGCGGCACCAGACTTTGTGAGGATTTATTTGGTTCAGGAAATGATAAAAAAGAATTTGTTATCTTTGATTATTGTGAGAATCTGGAATTTTTTGATACCAATCCCGAGGGGTATGACTCCAGTATTCAAGAGTCTGTTAAGCAAAAAATATTTAATCGTCGATTGGATCTAATTACTACTTTGGATAACACAGCTATTAGTGATGATGCACTTAAAGGTTTTAATGGAACTCTAAAAAATCAGCTGCACGAAGTGGTTACTGCTATGAATATAGACAATTTTATTGTTCGAAAAGAACGAACAAATGTTGAAAGATATGCCAAGCGAGAACAATGGGATAATTTAAAAGAAGACGACTTAACTACATTAAGAAATAGGCTGAGTAACCTGCCTTCAATTGATAATGATGATGAGCTTTGCCGTCGTTTTGATTTGTTAGTTTTGAATCTTCAGGTAGCCATTTTGCAGAATAGTAGAACTCAAGAGAAATATAAATTACAAATTATCGAAATAGCCAAGGGACTTGAAGATAAATCAAATATCCCTCATGTCGCACATCAAATGGATTTAATATTAGATTTGCAAACTGAACAATGGTGGGCAGATGTAACCTTGCCATCACTGGAACATGTAAGAATACGCCTTCGAGATTTGACAAGATTTTTAGATAAAGATGCCAATTTCATCAATGTTTACACTAATTTCTCAGATGAAATTAGTGAGGGTTCTGCAGTTTATGATTTGATCAAAAATGACGCCAATTTGAAGGATTATAGAGAGAAGGTTCGAAAATTCATTAATGATCACAAGAATCACATTACCATTCGACGATTAAGAAATAATGAACCAGTTACTCCTACTGATATTGCTGCTCTAGAAGATATTCTTTTTTCAGAATGTGGCGTAATTCCTAAAGAGGACTATCAAAAAATCTTTGATGAACAGCCATTAGGTGTATTAGTTCGGTCTGTTGTGGGGTTGAGTCGAAAAGCAGCTAAAGAAGCGTTTGCAGAATTTTTATCAAAAGCGCCGCTAGATCCAGATCAAATAGCTTTTCTAAATGAAGTCATTGAATTTCTTGTACAGAATGGCACCATGAAGCCTGATGTGTTGTTTCAGACCCCATTTACCAATATCCACCATTTGGGGATAAAGGGGGTATTTGATGATAAAACAAGTAGGCAGTTGATTCAGTTAGTAAAACATATAAATGAAAATGCGGGACTAGGTTTAAACTCTGGCTAATATCAGTATTTAACTCTCTTTAATAAAATATTTAACAAGGTGTTTAGATGAATGTTGAAATTCAAAATTGTAACAACATTGATTCAGCAAATATAACGATTACTGAGAATAGACTTAATATCAAATTTGCACATAATGGAACTGGAAAAAGCACTATTGCCAAGGCATTGCTATGTTGTTCGACTGGAGATAAGGCTGCTTTAGCTGATCTGCTCCCTTTTAAGTATAGAGAAAGTAATCCTGATAATATAAAACCAAAAGTAAGCTCTGAGAGTAACATTACTAATATAATGTGTTTTAATGAAGATTATGTCAGCCAGTTTACTTTTCAGCCAGAAGAGCTTGTCAGTAACAGTTTTGACATTTTTATCAGAACGGATGCATATAAGGCAATAGAGCAAGAAATTACTAATATAGTTAAAACTATTCAGCAGCAATTTACAAATAATCCAGAACTTGAAGCGTTGATCTCCAATTTTAATGAGCTGAGTGGTGCATTTAAATTGACAACTTCTGGTGAACTGTCAAAAACTTCAACCGGAATAAAGGGGTTGTCTGTCGGAAACAAAATTTCACACATACCCGAGGGACTCGAGCCATACCAGCAATTCATTCAAAGCGGTAAAAGTGTCAATTGGATTGACTGGCAAACTAAAGGGCATAAAGAATTTTCGGAATTATCAATAAATTGCCCATATTGCTCTATTGACTCGACAAGTAAGAAAGAGCAAATCAGTAGAGTTGGGCAGGAGTACGATAAAAATGTGATAAAGAATCTTGTTGGCATAATTGATGTATTCGATAAACTGGGAGAACATTTCTCTGAGAACGCAAGGGAAAACTTAAAATCCATTACGTCATTAAAAGGTGGTCTTGAAAAAGAACATGAGAATTTTATCGTTGAGCTCAAAAATCAAATTGATACTCTGCTTGAAAAGCTAGGGGATATCAGAACTCTTTCAGGCTTTCATTTTAAGGAAGGCGAAAAAGTTGCAGAAAAGCTTATATCCTATAAGCTAGATCTCCATTATTTATCTCACCTTGATTCAGTCAAAACTCAGGCGACTATTACATCAATCAATTCATCGCTTGATAAACTAATAACACAAGCTGGTGAACTACAGGGTAAAATCAATATTCAACGAAAAGAAATACAAAAACTTATTAAAAAACATCAGGCGGATATCAATGGTTTTTTAGCATATGCAGGTTATCGCTATAAAGTAAAAATTTCAGGGGAAGATGGAAAATCTCAACTGAAGCTCATGCATATTGATCATAGTCAACATCTAAGTGGCGGGATTCAGCATCTCAGTTTTGGAGAGAGAAACGCTTTCGCTATTGTATTATTCATGTATGAGTGTTTGGCTAAGAACCCTGAATTAATAATATTGGATGACCCAATATCTTCCTTTGATAAAAATAAAAAATTTGCGATATTAGAAATGTTATTCAGACGGGACGCGGCATCTTGCCTGAAAGGCAAAACGGTATTGATGTTAACGCATGATATAGAACCGATAATTGATACGCTTAAGTCAGTAAAAAAACAGTTCACCCAGCAGGTATCGGCTTCTTATCTACGATATGATAAAGGCCAAGTTTATGAGCAATCAATCTGTGAGAAGGATATTAAAACATTTGCTCAGATATGCCAAACTGCTATCAACTCAGACTGTGACGATATCATCAAACTTATATATCTAAGACGTCATTATGAGATTATGGATGATCATGGTGATGCATACCAGGTCTTATCGAATCTGTTTCACAAAAGAAATAAACCGCATGATTCACGAGAGCCATTGGGCGAAGATGGCGAATACCCTGAGATGGTGTCTACCAAGCTTTCTGAAGGTATTAGTGAAATAAGAAAAAATATAGCAGGGTTTGACTACGAGAACATGCTCAGCAGAATATCGGATCAGAATAGCTTAAAAGCCTTGTACCACGACTGCAAAAACGGATATGAAAAGTTACAAGTGTTTAGGCTTGTTGGTATAGACATTGAAAATTCGATTATTCAAAAGTTTATTAATGAAACATATCACATAGAGAATGAATTTATATGTCAGCTAGACCCCACACAATTTGACCTGATACCTCAATATGTCGTTGTTATTTGCGATAAGAAATTAAAGGAGGGAGAATGAAAATCCTTCATACATCTGATTGGCACTTAGGCAGAATCCTATATGGTAGAAAACGATACGAAGAATTCGAAGCTTTTTTAACCTGGCTTGCCGATACGATTCATAAAAATGAAATCAATGTCCTTCTGGTAGCGGGGGATGTATTTGATACCACAGCTCCCAGTAACCGGGCTCAGGAGCTTTATTACCGTTTTTTATGTCGGGTTGCCGGTTCATCCTGCCGGCATGTTGTTGTTATCGCAGGTAATCATGATTCACCTTCTTTCCTAAATGCACCCAAAGAGTTGCTGAAAGTTCTTAATGTTCATGTGGTTGGAAGTATCTCAGAAGATCCTGAGGATGAAGTGCTAGTGCTTCGTAACGAGCAAGACACACCAGAGCTAATTGTTTGTGCTGTGCCATACCTCAGAGACAGAGATATCCGCGTGGCGGAAGTTGGCGAGAGCATAGAGGATAAGGAGCGAAAGCTAATTGAAGGCATTCGTACTCATTATGCAAATGTTGCTGATTTTGCTGAACAGAAACGCAGTGAACTTGGCGTTGATATTCCCATTGTTGCTATGGGGCATCTGTTTACTGCTGGTGGGCAAACGTTTGATGGAGATGGTGTGCGAGATCTTTATGTTGGCTCCTTGGCTCATGTAACGGCCAATATTTTTCCTTCTTGTTTTAACTACCTGGCGTTAGGACACCTTCATGTCCCGCAGAAGGTGAATGGTTTAGAAACTATACGCTATAGCGGTTCTCCCTTGCCTATGGGATTTGGAGAAGCAAAGCAGCAGAAGAGCGTTTGCTTGGTGGAGTTTCATAGCACTGTTTCATCCATACAGCTGCTTGATATCCCAATTTTTCAGAGACTTGAGCGCATTAAGGGGGACTTGGTTGCTATCTCAAAGCGTATTCTCGAATTGAAAACTCTAAACTCAAAATGCTGGCTCGAAGTCGTCTATGAAGGAGAAGAAATTATTGGAGATCTGCAGGAGCAGTTGGAAGCGATTATTTCAGATACACAAATGGAAATTCTCCGAGTAAAAAACAATCGCATCATAGATCGTGTACTGAAACAAATTCATGAAGGGGATACGCTCGATGATTTGAACGTGGATGCTGTGTTTGAGCGATGTTTGTCTGTTCATGAAGTACCAGCGGATCAATGGCAGGAGCTGATTGTGACCTATAAAGAAACGCTTTCATCTATATATGAAGATGATGTGCAGGCAGAATAAAGAGGCTAAAGATGAGAATATTGCAGGTGCGTTTTAAAAATTTGAACTCACTGGTTGGTGAGTGGGAAATCGACTTAACACACCCAGCTTTCGTCTCCGATGGCATTTTTGCTATCACCGGACCCACCGGTGCTGGAAAGACAACCATTCTAGATGCTATTTGTCTTGCTCTTTATGGAAGGACACCTCGCCTAAATAAAGTTAGCAAAAGCGCTAACGAAATTATGTCCAGACAGACTGGAGAGTGTTTTGCAGAGGTGGCGTTTGAAACGCAGACAGGTCGATATCGTTGTCATTGGAGTCAACGTAGGGCGCGCAAAAAACCAGATGGTGAACTTCAGCCCCCAAAGCATGAAATTTCTAGCGCAGATTCTGGTGAGATTTTTGAATCTAAGATCAGAGGTGTAGCCGATCAAATAGAGTCAGCAACTGGTATGGATTTTGATCGTTTCACGAGGTCAATGATGTTAGCGCAAGGAGGCTTCGCTGCATTTCTCCAGGCAGATGCAAATGAAAGAGCACCGATCTTAGAACAGATAACTGGAACGGAAATATACAGTCAAATTTCTATCCGAGTCCATGAGCGCCAACGTGAAGAACGAGAGAAAATGAGTTTACTTCAGGCTGAAACAGCAGGAATTGTAATTCTTGAACCGGAACAGGAAAAGGAAATTAAACAAGCACTCGAGTTAAAACAGAAGGAAGAAGCAGAATTTACCGTTAAGAGTGAAGAAATTGGTAAGGCTATTTTCTGGTTGAAAACAATTGATGGACTAAAGACAGACATCTTTAACCTGGCTGATGAAACCAGCAAATTGCATAGTTATTTAAAGGCATTTGAACCGGAGCGTGTAAGACTAGCTCGGAGTTTAAAAGCTGCTTATTTAGATGGTCCATATGCAACACTCTTAGCAGTTCAAAAACAACAGAATGATGATCAAAAGGCACTGAAAAATGAGGAAGACACTCTTCCTGGATTAGAAACATCTGCCAAGGAACGGGCTGAGCTTTTGAAATTGGCTGAGCAGCGAACTGGTATAGCTAAGGAAGCATGGAAATCTACTGGACCCACTCTGCAGAAAGTTCGTTCCCTCGATCAGAAGCTTATTGAGCAAGAAAAGTTAGTTTCGGAACTAGAAGAGAATTGTAAAAAAGATACTACAAAGATTGCTGCAGATAAGAAGGCCAGGTTAATGGAGCAAGGAAAATGTTCAGAAGTTCAAAAGGCTCTAGAACTTGTTGAAGAATATCTCAAGCAGCATATTCAAGACGAATGGCTTATCAGTGGACTTGCAGGAGTTGAGGAGCAGTTGGGTAGCTTAATCTCCAAGCAAAAGGAAATCGATGCACAAGAAACTGAACATGATAAAGCTATGATTACTCTAGAACAGGCAAAAAAGTCACTCGATGACAGCCGGAAGCAATGTAGTGTTCGAAAGCAGGAACTAATTGAAGCTTCCAAAAGACTTAAGAATGACAAAAATACTTTAAGCCAGTTATTAGGGGATCGGCTGTTGCGTGAATATCGCGCAGAGAAAGAGACATTATTGCGTGAAATGGCTTTCTTGACAAAAATAGCTGAACTTGAAGAACAGCGACTCAAACTAGAGGATGGCAAGCTGTGCCCACTCTGTGGTGCAATAGAGCATCCATTTGCTGAAGGTAATATTCCTACTCAAGATAAAGTTGAACATAAAATTGAATTTTTGACTGATCTTATTAATAAGGCAGAGGATCATGAGATAGCTATTAAAAAACTTGAAGAGATTGAGAATGTTGCCAGTAAAAGCCTTATGGATGCTGAAAAGCTGGTGATAACAGCGACGAATGATAAGAATACGGCTGAGAGAACCCTCGTAGATGTGACAAATGGCTTGGAAAAACTTCGTGCTAATTTTTCAGAGCAAAGGCAGGCTGTTTCTACCAGGCTTCTTCCGCTTGGAATCACTAATATACCAGAAGACAATGTTTCAGTACTATTAGATATGCTAAGAGTGCGTTTGACAGAATGGCAGTCTCACATTATGAAAAAGACTGAATTAGAGAAACAGATTGCAGTCTTCGAAAGGGAGGTGAGGCGTCTTGATGCAATCATTGAAACTCAAAATACCGCTCTAGCTGAAAAGCAATTACGCCTGGAAATCTTACATAAGGATTATATTGCTGTAAGAGAAGAACGCAAAGCATTATATGGTGACAGGAATGCTGATAACGAAGAGCTTCTCTTGCACAAAGCTGTTTCTGATGCGGAAATCGTTGAAAAGCAAGTTAGAGATCATCATAACGAACTCCAACAAAAATGGAATACTGTAAAGGCCAACGTTGAATCCCTAAAAAAGCGCATTGAACAGCAAGAGCGAGAATTGGAAAGAATACAAACTGAATTTTCTGAGGCTCTTATGTCACAGGGGTTTTCTAATAAGGATCAATTTATAGAAGCCAGATTGTCTCCTATACAGAGAGATGATCTGGCTGCACAGACTAAAAGACTTGATGAACGTCAAACAGAACTTAATGTTAGGCACAAGGAACGGGAAACGCGCTTGGCCATAGAAATAGCAAAAAATGTTACAGACAAATCTCTGGATGAGCTTGAACCGCTATTCAAGGATTATGAAGGATTACTGAAAGAGAATAGGGATATCATTGCTGGTTTCAAGCACAAGCTTAGTGAGAATTTAGCTGCAAAAGAACAGATAAAAGAAAAGCAAACGGCTATCGAGGCTCAGAAAAAAGAATGTCGACGATGGGAAAATCTGCATGAGTTGATTGGTTCTGTGGATGGGAAGAAGTACCGCAATTTTGCTCAGGGATTAACCTTCGAAATGATGATTGGTCATGCCAACCGGCAACTGCAAAAAATGACCGACCGCTATTTATTGCTCCATGACGATGCCCAACCTCTAGAGATCAATGTTGTTGATAGTTATCAGGCAGGAGAGATTCGATCTACGAAAAATCTATCAGGCGGTGAGAGCTTTATTGTCAGTTTATCATTGGCGCTGGGCTTATCCCATATGGCCAGCAAGAAAGTTCGGGTGGACTCCTTATTCCTGGATGAGGGCTTTGGCACGCTCGATGATGAAGCTCTTGATACAGCCTTGGAAACCCTCGCGGGTCTGCAGCGAGACGGTAAACTCATTGGTGTTATTTCACATGTTCAAGCTCTAAAGGAGCGGATCAACACTCAGATCCAAGTATCACCTCAAACAGGGGGCAGGAGCCAAATTGATGGCCCAGGTTGCAGCAGATTGTGTACTATAGATAAGGATTAAGAAGAGGTGGGCCAATGAAGATATTAAACACGGATTAGTGTCGTTGCATTCACATTAGCTAGTTGAATTGAATAAACTAATTTCGATAGACTATGGCGGATACCGCCGGATACCGCCGGATACCGCCGGATACCGCCGGATACCGCCGGATATTGATTGCTCGTTACTTATTGATCAATTGCCATTTTGTTGTTCTGGCTTTGCCAATAGAAGTGATTATCCCTTTGATTTTTAAATCATTTAAATTTTCACGAATGGTTCTTTCGGCAAGCAATGCAGGTAGTTGTAATCTAATTTCTTTTAATGACAGAGTGTCAGCGGTCTTTAATACTTCAATAATTTCCAGTTGGCGCAATGATAAATTAGATGTTGCTTGTAAATAAATCCCAGTATTCATTACTTCCTTAAAATTGAAAATAACCGAAAACCCATTAGAGCTATCAGTGAATTCAGGTTCGGGGGTATTATTTGCTCTACAGTATTCTATCATTCGCGTGGTGCCTGTTCCCCATTTTTCTATCCAGCCTCTTTTATAGAATACGTTGGCAATCAATTCATTTCGTGGGTATGAGTTATGTGGGCCTTTGAGCTGATCCAGTTTGATAGCAGGGAGTAAACCGCCTGGATTCCATAGCTCTAATCGATCATCATAAATTGCAAAACTTGTTGTGGACGATCGAACATTATAATCTCTATGGCAAAAGGCGTTGATTAATGCTTCTCTTAAAGCCAGTTGTGGTACTGCTGGTTCATCTACTCTCTGTAGTTTTCCGGGTACGAAATAGCTCGCGATGGGTAAGTGGCGGTTGGCGAAATGGTGGGCAAGCGTGATGAGTTGGAAAGCATTGCCTCTTTCCATTTGGTTATCAATAAAGCCTTCCAGTTTTGTACGTCCTCTAAAACGAGCCATTTTAATTTCACATCGTGAAAAGATCTTTTCCGGTTTTTTTGCAAATAAAACTACTGCGGCATTGGTGAGTCGGCCATCTTTGATTAATTTAAAATTGTCTAGGATTTGCTCAACGCTATGTTCAATTGCCTCAGGGCTAATACGATTCTTGTTAATACCTTCTTTAACGGTGTTCATAATTTCTTGGTGATCAAGATCATCGATTGCAAATTCATCCGTTAAATGCTCTTCCCAGTCATGATTGAGATAATTTCGTTTAATAATCAATTGCTCATACTGATGTTGAGTCATTCTTGATGTGGTTGAAGCGACACGTTCAAAAGGGCGGCCATCATAAATATAAGGAACATGTTTTCCTTCAGGAATATCTAGAAGGATTATCTGCTTTTCATCATTTAAGTGGAGGTAATGAATACCAATAGATACATGTGGCTCGATTTTTCTGATTTCTTTGGCAATTTCTTGTTTCGTATTGTCAGATACATTTTGTCCAATTAACTCACCATTGTTTTTGACTCCAAATATGATAAAACCACCCTTTAAATTACCAAACCACGCTCACAAATGAGCAACTGATAATCCTTTGGGATTGGTTGTTTGATGATAATAAGAAAATATACTGCTATCTTGCTTTTTCAAAAGAAATCCCTGTCGGTTTAGTTCATTTTCGCGAATTTTTAAGACCTATTAAAGTATCCTTCGGCATTTTTATGGATGATTTATTTGTTGAGTCAATTTATCGGAGGCAAGGTATTGCACAAAAATTAATAAAATCCGTTGAGGAATTTGCAACACAGAAAAATATTCCTCTTGTGCGATGGATTACAGCCAATGACAATCATGAAGCTATGCAAGTTTATGACAAATTGGCTGTCAAAACACAATGGCTTACTTACGACATGAGTGCTTTATGATGTGGAATGAAATACTCAAAAGACTTGATAAAAAGCATACGCCCATTCTTTCCGCCCAAAAATGGAGCCAAAAAATTCAGCATATCCACTTAGTGAATGAAGGTATTAACTTAGTCTATTGTTACGAATTGAATCAACAAAAATATTATCTTCGGTTAACGCATGCCAAATTGCGCTCGTCTGTAGAATTAGAAGCGGCGTTAACCTACCAAAGACATCTTTTTGAACATGATGCACCTGTGTGTGAACCTATCCTCTCACAGAATGGTTTATGGTTTGAATCAGTATGGCAAGGCGAAGAAGAATTCTTAGCGCATGTCTGTAAAGAAGTTCCAGGGAAAGCCATTCATTTTGATTACTCCTCTCTGTTGTATAAAACATGGAGGAAAGCTTTAGGTCAACTTCACGCGGCTGCAGCTTCTTATGATTTTTCTCGATATCAGTATGCGACATGGTCTAAATCCATTGAGGAAATGGAAGAGTATGTCACACATGAGTCGCCTGAAATTAAAAAAGCACTGGATTCAGTTTCAACATTTATGAACATAAGGGCGCAGAGCAATCAAAACTATGGTTTAACGCATGGTGATCATCGTGAAGGGAATGTACTGACGAATGGAAAACAAGTAAATCTCATTGATTTTGATTTGCCATCAGTCAATTGGTTTACTGAAGATTTGTTCCGACCTTTCTTTGACGCTATCGTACACAATCAAACAAACTGGCAAGATAAAATGAAACCTTATCTTGAAGGATATTTTTCGATCCGACATGAGTCCAGTGCTGATTTGTCTGCGTTTCCCTGGCAAATTTTAATGAAATGTCTCGAAATTTATTTATGGACTAAAAATAATTGGAGTAGCGAGTCTGCACCCGGTGGGGAAAATAATCAAAACTGGCTCCAAGCGATTCATCACAAAATAATTGATCGAGAATGGATGATTTCTTTGCCTCCTTTAATTGAAAATTGATTATTTTAAATAATAAAAATTGGCATGATAAATCTGTTTTTTTTAACCTATCTTGCAACTCATTCAACCTTGAATATTCAACTATACGATGAGGGTTGATTGTCTCAGTAGGCAAATCTCAAATCAATCTTTATACGAAAATATTTTACTGGGTACCTTGCAAGATCTCTTCTTGAAGTGAACACTTGATTAAATTGAATAATAAATTATGATGTGTTTTGAATTAACTAAGGAAGGTACCTATGATAAAACAAGCTATTTTATTAACTACAGTTATTGCTCTGTCATCGATATTGGTGCCAGCTTATGCTAATAGTGACACAAGTTGTGCAGTCGAAGTAGCCGTAGCTGTTTCTGCCATGGCTCCAGCTGGACAAAAACATTATGTTGCTTTTAATGTAGCAAATGAAAATGGGCTGAACAGATCAATTACACTCAGTATGGGTCAAGGACCAACAGTAATCAGAGATATTCCTTGTGCCAATGGTGATGTAACAATAAGCGCTACAGCATACACTGTTAATGACGATACATATTCTTTACTTGAGCCTGTAGGCAAGTGTCGCCTGAAAGGCTCGGTAAGTTTAAGGTATCCGGGAGACAGTGTATCTGTAGTGTATCCGTTTGATTTTGTATGTTAGGTAAATAAATTTTTTAAAAGAAAGAAAGCCTTTGCCATTTCTTTTCAAGCTTGACTACTAAGCAGTATATAACGCAGCTTGGTAGCAAGCCCATATTGCAGGCAAAGCCGTAATCCTTTGACTAGCATAATAAATTATTAGCGTTAGGAAGCATCTTTCTCACCATTTAAAATGGTTTTTTCAATCCATTATTTTATTTCATCAGTGAGCTAAGTCAGTGTAGTCTTAATAACTATCAATAGTTATTTTAATTGTTATAGTCTACTATTTTTTAAATTAGGAGCAGTAAAAATGTTTAGAATAATTATTACAATTATTTTTAGTTTTATAGTCAATAGTTCTTTTGCTAATACTTTACCTTTTCTATCTAAAATAGACTCTAAAAAACATGAAAAGATAAAAAGTGTTACAAGCCCGTTAACTGAGCCTGACCTAGCAGGTAAATACAAAGGATCGTGTGTTGCCAATGGAGAAACTTATGATAATTTGAGTTTTGTTATTTACAGTAGCCAAAATGAATTAATATTCGATGATTACGATTTTATGCGGCATACTTATAAAATAGGTGGATCAGAAGCTACAGTTTCTGGTCAGTCTGCTCATGAGTCAAGTGATTCTGTTACCTTTTCATCTGTTTTTTGGAATAACGATAGCCAATCTTTTAGCATTCGTAGCATTATTGGCTCACAATTTTCAGATTCTGAGGCGCCCTTTGAGAGCATGATTGAAGAAATAATGTTAAAACCGCAAGGTAATAAATTAATAGTAAATTTAAATGCTCGTCGTTTTGATGATCTCAATGAATATGCTGGCGGCCAAATGGATTGCACCTTTACAAAAACAGATGATGTTAGAGCAATTCATTAATTTTTATATGAATCCGACATTCCGCAGCTTCGTCTTTTTTGCTAAAAAGTGAGTAAATTTGAATTTTAAATGCTCATTTACTTGTATGTAAACTGCGCTTTAAAATTCAAATTTACTCACTTTTTATCTAAAAAATACTGTGCTGTGGAATGTCGGATGAATATATACGCTTCGCGAATGAATTTTAGGATTATTTTTAAAAAAGCTTTTGCAATATAAATTAATAGGATCATGCTATGAAGTATGAACAAACTCACACTGGCTCCAGCAGAAATTATCGCTCTGAAGCAAGCACATCGCGCATGCAAAGATAGGCGCGCAGCAGATCGAATAAAAGCTGTTTATTCATTAGGCATGGGCTTCTCAGTATATGAGAAATTTGATACTTTTAAGCAAACAACATTAGGATTTTTTGAAAATATACAGCAATACAAAACAGAGCTTGATTCCTTGTTGACCAATAATTTTCAGGTTCTTAATGCCAGATAATCCCAAAATTCATTCGTGTAAGGTATAATTTAACCTCAAAATCGTTATTTGCATGACTTGCCTTTGGAGTACGCTTAATCTAAAATGAGCCTATCGAGGTTTTGTTCTTATGCCACTCATAGTCAACTTATCATCAATACATACACTCCATCCAACCAGTAAAAGCGTTAATGCGTTTATACATTTATGTAACAAATATTCTGTTGGGTGTTTCAGCTCATGCCCTACGTTATTCAAATCCTGGTCAAATTACGCATGGGTTATGTATCAATACAGTATGAATGACAAACATCTCATTCAGCCCTATAAGTTGGGTGCTATTAATACTGAACAGTTTTTGCAAAATCTTCTGCAAATATTTCCATTTCTTCACGATGTAGAGGCTGAACAAGCAACTATGATTGAATTAAACGGAGGCGAATCTTATTCACATGAATTTTCCTTATCTTTGCTAGAAAATGCGTGGAATGAAATTATTGATTTGGATGAAACACGTGTTTCGCGTTTTCCAAAGTTGATTGCTCAATCTCAAGAAGAACCAATTTATTTAATATCAAACACAAATGAACTGAATGTTTTAAAGATTCTACGTCTTTTGAAAAACCAAAATCCAGATATTAGGTTTAACACCTCTATTGATTTAAGCGTTAAAGAAAGTAAAGAACCTATCGAAATTGCACCTAATATTTTTCTTTGTTTATCTTATCGTTATCAGTTATTTAAAACAGTGATAGAGAATCACGACGTTAATCCGCACTCAACCATGTCTTTACTAAACCACTTAGTTAAAGAGCAGTTATCAGATGTAGCTACTTCTGATATTCGTGTGGTCAGTCAGTTTTCGGATGATTTGGTAGAAGCCGCTAGAATGGGAATTCCAGCAGACAATGCTTTTCACGCTGATAAGTTCTTTAGTAATACTGTATTCGAGATGAAAAAAACTAACTCGCTACTAACATGGAACCTATGCTAAATACTATAATGACAATACTAGCCTATACGTTGCTTTATTTTTCCGTTGTTTTGTTATGGGTGCCACTATTTAAAAAAATCCCATTATGGAGTGTCGCATTACTCATTTCTATTGTGTTTGGATTAGTAAGCCAACGGCTTGATTTTATTGGGCTCATTTTTATTTTAATCCTCGCATGCGCTACACTTTGCCTCAATAATAAAAAAATACCTAGTGCAGTGCGTGTATTGTTCGCGATTGTATTATTTACTTTAGGTCTGGGACTTGGTCTTGCTGGAGTACATTTGCTGCCTGGCTTCCAAAATTTACGCATATTAAATAACGTTTATATAAGCAGCAATGGTATTCCTTTTAGTTTGTATCTGAATTTTGATAAAACAGTCGTCGGAATATTTATTTTAGGAATTCTTCATCAAAGAATAACGACAAAAGCAGAATGGTGCACAATGTTTAAAGCAATGATTCCAAGAGCTTTACTTGTTATTTTTATTATTGCGATTTTGTCTTTTGCATTTAAATTTGTTTGGTTTGATCCTAAACTACCTCAATCTTTGCCAATATGGGCTATGACAAACTTACTTTTCGTTTGTCTCGCTGAGGAAGGTTTTTTTCGTGGATTTATTCAGAAGTATTTATGTTTAATTTTGTGGCGTGTGAGCTATGGGAATGTGATTGCAATTATTCTCTCTTCTATTCTTTTTGGTTTATCTCATTTTATGGGTGGCACACGGTATATCATTCTAGCTACCATCGCAGGAATGGGCTATGGTTGGATTTACTGGCGTACCCAGCGAATTGAAGCTTCTATTCTTACGCATTTTTCACTAAATTTGGTTCACTTTTTGTTTTTTACCTATCCAGCATTAGCTAATAATGCATTGCATTAAGAATGTGAAGTGGTTTGAGTTTTTTATTTTTGGCATTTATAAAAGCTCTGTTTCTTTTAAAGTTTGAATAAACATTCTCTTGATCAGCTTTAGTCTTAGTCTGAAATACCTTTGGCTGTTGATTTTATAACGGTATAGAAATTTTTTTTAGCCGTTTGGTTTAAGAATAGAGCAAGTTCATTTTGTTCTTTTAAGTCGATATGGGGTTCATTATTTTCACTTATGGGAATGTTATTAATTTCTTCTTCATTAATAACAAATTTATTGATCACCTAATTTCGCCCTGTTCTGTTTAATTTGATGGAAGTTATAGAAAAATTTCAGTAATCACTCAATAAATTTTTTTTTGTTATTCTGGTGGAATTTTTCTTAGTGAATGGCATTGAATATTGATTTTGAATCGATATAATCACAATTAGAAAGGTTGATTTTTAGAGGTTCTTGGCTTTAATTATTATGGAAAGTTTTGGCACTTTTGTTTACGAAGAATATAATAAAATTCAGTTCAAATATTCTTATATAGTTTTAACTTTATTTTTGGCGACTTGGATTGTATCGAATATAGCTGCGGTAAAATTGGTTAATTTTTTTGGCATTACATTGACTGGAGGGTTTTTAGCGTTTCCTTTTACTGTTGCAATATCTACCCTGATCGCTGATGTATATGGATATAAATTTTCTCGGCAAGCAATCTGGTGTGGATTAATTTTGAATTTAACTTATTTATTCTTTATGAATATTATTAATATAATGCCAAATGCACCTGAATGGTCTTTGCAAGATCAATTTCAAAAAATATTAGTACCGCAAAATAGAATTTTTATTGCTTCATTAGTTGCTTTTTGGGGCTCTGGATTTTTCAACAGTTACATTATGGCAAAATTAAAATATATTGGAATTTCTCTTGCTCCAAGAACGACTATATCATTAATGATAACAATTACTGTGGATTTATCTTTATTTTTTTTGATTGCTTTTGTGGGAGATACTTCATCTGATGTACTTAAAAGAGTTTTTCTTTTCGCCTTTATAAAGAAATTTATTTGTGAAATAATTTTTCTTCCTTTCATGTGGTTATTAATAGATAAATTTAAGCAATTAGAAGGATATGAAGTTTATGACAACAAAACAGACTTTAATCCTTTTTCTATGGACAATATTTATAACTTAGATTCTTACAGGAAAACAAGAAAAATCCATAAGCAAAAAAATACAGCGCTAATGCCATGAACCTTATTATACCCGTGATCTTTCAAAATGCTTGCATTGAACAAAAAAAAGGCTCATTCTT
>CAMFHA010000067.1 GCA_945952115.1 uncultured Legionella sp.
GCTTTATCAGATTATGCTTCGAGACGGCGCTAACGCGCCTCCTCAGCATGAACGGGCTTTATAGTCAACAAAAACAAAACTTAAGGCTAATTGGAAGCTTTATGCGCGGAATCCAGACTCTCCCTCACTTCAAGGCCTCTGAATGCTGTGCATAAAGCACAGCATGTAGGCAACAGAGACGCTTTTAGTGCTCAAAATTTAGATGCGTTTACTCTGAGTGGAATGCAGGGTAAACGCATCTAAATGTACATTATAAATCCAAAGCACCTGCGTTCTGCGCTTTATACGCAGAATCCAGCTTCTATCTCACTTCATGGCCGTCTGCTGTGCATAAAGCACAGCTCGTAGGCTTTAATGCTCAAAATTTAGGTGCGTTTACTTTGAGTGGAATGCTCAGGACTTGACCGGAAGATCTAGAATTTTAGTAGATTTAAGAGAATTTAGAACTTCAGTTGCTCATTGAGTCTTCTGGTCAAGTCGGAAGAAAACAAATTATACCTTAAGCCCATGGATGCATTAAATTCATTGCAGGCTTTAAGAACTTATTAACAAGAGGTTCTTTAGCGTGTGCGCTTATTTTAAATGCTTTATAGTGCTCTATTTTACTAATTAAATAGTCATCACTGGTCTGAAGAATATCTACTAGGCGCAAGTCATAAGCATCTTTTGCTAACCAATGTTCACCGGTAGATACTTCATCAATATTCAATTGTTCACGATTAGAAAGGACATGTTGCCTAAATGTGGTATGAATTTTTTCTATATCTTCTTGGAATTTGGCGCGATCTTTTTCGGTATTTTCTCCAAATAAAGTAAGCGTACGCTTATATTCTCCTGCCGTCAGCAATTCTACATCGATGTTATTTTTTTTCAACCAGCGGTGAAAATTAGGAATTTGTGCCACAACGCCTATAGAGCCAATGATAGAAAAAGGTGCTGCGATGATTTTATTAGCTACACAAGCCATTAAATAGCCTCCACTTGCAGCGACTTTATCAATACATACTGTAAGAGGTATATTTTTATCACGAATCCGTTGTAATTGTGCTGCTGCAAGACCATAGCCATTGACACTGCCTCCTGGGCTTTCAATACGAATGACTACTTCATCTTCTTTTTGGGCTACAGTTAAAATAGAGCTAATTTCTTCACGTAATTGTTCTACTTGTGAGGCTTTAGTATCGCCTTTAAAATCAATAAGATATAGTTTTGGTGTTTTTTCTTTAGATTTTTTAGTTTTTTTAAGTTTCTCGCCTAATACTTCTTTAGACATTAAAGAATTGATATGCTCATACTGTTCGTTCAATGAATTTATTTCTAATTTAGGTTTAGATTTTCGACTCATTGAAAAAAAACCTGCAAAAATAACCAAAATTGCAACTACTAGAGTTAGGGTTTTTAAAAGAAATAAACCATATTGACTTAAAAATTCCATCATTGTTTTTTCCGGGTAAAAGATAAAGATTATCGCGCTCATCAATCGATTTCGCAAGAAAAAATAGACTGAAATTCCTTCCTTTATTTTCAAAGTATTATTTATTTCTATAAAATTATAGGTTTTTTAGCTAGCAATCGCTAGAATCGTAGTCTTGATGCAGCGTAGCGTAATCAAGGCTGCGGTTTTATAGAGAAATACTTAAACACTTATAATTTTTAAAATATGCCTTTACTTCAACTTATTGATCTTGCTTTTGATTATCATGATTTGCTTTTATTGGATCAGATTAGCTTCATCCTAAATGAAGGCGATCTATTGCATATTCATGGTGCAAATGGTGCTGGAAAAACTACCTTACTTAAATTATTAGCAGGTTTATACCATCCTTCTTCCGGATCGATAAAATATAAAGGCCTAGTAATTGATGATGCTTTATCCTCTTATCAAAATAATTTATGTTTCGTTGGGCATAAAACTGGTATAAATCCTTCTTTAACAATTAAAGAAAATTGTTTTTTTGATATTCATTTTAATAAAAAACACAATATTACAGAGCTAGTATCAGTATTTAATTTAGAAAATCATAGCGATATCGCTTGTGGACTACTTTCGGCTGGTCAACAAAGACAAGTAGCTTTATTGCGTTTATGGATGACTAACGCTGTATTATGGTTATTAGATGAGCCTTTTGTCGCCTTAGATGAAAAATCTTTAGGCATCTTGATGAATAAATTAAGCAAACATCGACAACAAGGTGGGGTGGTTATTTTAACTTCTCATCAACAACTCCCTTTAGAAAAAGGCACTTATAAGGATTTTTACCTATGAGTGTTTTCTTTCTCTTTAAACATTATTTTAAACGAGAATTATTAATTCAAATGCGGCAATTACGTTTTTTGATTAATTCCTGTTTATTTTTTTTAATGATTTTATTTATTTTTCCATTGACAATAAAGCCTGATCCTTTATTAATGAGTACTATAGCACCTGGTGTAATTTGGATGGCTTTATTACTTTCTTTACTTTTATCATCAGAACGTTTATTTCAACAGGATTATGAGCATGGAGTAATAGAGCAATGGATAGCTTCTGGACATGCACTAAGCCTTATTATTGGAGCTAAAACACTAGCTCATTGGTTGTTTAGTATTGTGCCTGTCCTTGTTTTATGTCCTGTAGCTGCTTTGGTTTTTTCTTTCACTCCATGGGAGTTATGGGTGTTAATTATAAGTCTTTTATGTGGGACTCCTGCTCTTTTATTTTTATGTGCTTTGGCCGCCTCATTTGGAATAGGTACTAGCCAAAAAGGAGCGCTCATGGCTTTAATTCTTTTCCCGCTTACCTTGCCTATTTTAATTTTCGGTAGTGGAACTTTAAATAATGCAATGCAGGGATTACCTATTAGTGCTAATTGTGCTTTATTATTAGCTTTTTCTTTAATTGCTATGGCTTTTTTGCCTCTAGCGATTGCTGGAGTGCTTCGTATTTTGCAAAGCTCTTGATGCGTGATAAAATTGCTCATTTTTTAAGATTGATTTTCTCTTATGTGGAAATTTTTATATCAACTAGCCTCACCTAAAAGCTTTTATTCCTGGTCGGGAAAATTAATCCCTTGGGTGGCTTTTATCGGTTTATTTTCACTGAGTTTAGGCCTTCTTTGGGGGCTAGCGTTTGCTCCGTCCGATTATCAACAAGGGGATGCTTTTCGTATTATTTATGTCCATGTTCCTAGTGCTTTTTTATCGATGATGTTGTATGGCTGGATGGGGTTTTTAGCTATTCTTCTTTTAGTGTGGCGGATTAAAATTGCAGGTTTATTAATTCCATTAGTTGCCCAAGTAGGTGCTTGTATGGCGTTTCTTGCATTGGCTACGGGGAGCATTTGGGGAAAGCCAATGTGGGGCGCTTGGTGGGTTTGGGATGCGCGGCTTACTTCCGAGTTAATTTTATTTCTTCTTTATGCTGCCATTTTAGCGACGCATCAAGCTGTTAAAATTAAAGAAGATAGTGATAAAATTGTAGCTATTTTATCCCTAGTAGGGCTTATTGATTTACCGATTATTCATTACTCCGTATACTGGTGGAATACTCTTCATCAAGGAGCTACTTTATCAGTTTTTGCAAAGCCAAAAATTGATTCCTTAATGATGTACCCACTTTTATTATGTATCTTAGGGTTCCTTTTCTATTCTTTATGGATCATTTTAGATAAAGCGCGTAATGAGCTTTTATTTCGCGAACGACGTCAAGCATGGGTGAAAACTTTATTTGTGGAGAAAACCAATGGATGAATTAGTGCAGTGGTTTTCTATGGGGGGTTATTCAATCTATGTTTGGCCTGCCTATGGTTTAGCTGTATTGACTTTAGTTATAGCAAGATTAAGTGTAAAAAAACAAAAGAAACACATTCAACAACAATTACAACGATGGTTTAAGAGTCAATAATGAATGCAGCAAGACGCCGTAAGTTAATAATGCTCGTTTTTATTTTAGCCGTTTTAGCAAGTGCTACTACGCTAATTTTATATGCATTAAGACAAAATATCAGCTTATTTTACACTCCAACACAAGCATTTTCTGGTGAGGCGCCGATTAAAAAAAATATTCGTATTGGCGGCATGGTTGAAAAGGGCAGTATTATTCGTTCCAAAGAGGGATTAAAAGTACAATTTAAACTAACGGATTATACTAGGACACTTAATATTACTTACACTGGGATATTGCCAGATTTATTTCGTGAGGAACAAGGCGTTGTAGCAGAAGGAGAGTTACTTAATACAGAAACATTTCAAGCGACTCGTGTTTTAGCTAAGCATGATGCGAATTACATGCCGCCAGAAGTTAAAGCCGCTTTAGCAAAAAAGGTTAAATCATGATTGCAGAATGTGGTGTGCTTTTTTTAATCTTAGCTTTAATGGCTGCTTTAATGTTAGCGACAGTTCCTTTAATTGGCTTGCAAACTCAACGTCAAGCCTGGATCAATGCTGCTGGAACTTATGTAATTTTACAATTTATCTTTGTATCTTTGGCATTTCTTTGTCTTGTTTATTGTTTTTTAACCAATGATTTTTCTGTTGCCTATGTGATGAATAATTCCAGTGTTTTACTACCTTGGTTTTATAAACTGTGCGCAGTTTGGGGCGGACATGAAGGATCCATGTTGTTATGGGTTGCAATTTTAAGTTTTTGGATGTTTTTAGTCTCTTTTTTAAGTTCTAGTCTTGAATTAACGATGCGTGCGCGCATTTTGGTTGTTTTAGGTTGGTTAAGTATAGGCTTTTTATTGTTTTTATTGTCTACTTCTAATCCTTTTTTGCGTCAATTTATTATATTAAAAACTCAAGGCCGTGATTTAAATCCTTTATTACAGGATATAGGTTTTTTATTTCATCCTCCTATGTTGTATATGGGCTACGTTGGCTTTTCGGTTGCATTTGCTTTTGCTATTGCAGCACTTTGGGCTGGAAAAGTAGAAGCTATTTGGTCTAAATGGACTCGTCCTTGGACTTTAGCGGCTTGGTGTTTTTTGACTCTGGGAATTACCCTTGGTAGTTGGTGGGCCTATCGCGAATTGGGTTGGGGTGGTTGGTGGTTTTGGGATCCAGTTGAAAATGCTTCGTTTATGCCTTGGTTGGTGGGCACTGCTTTATTACATTCTTTAGCAGTTACTGAACAACGCCAGCAATTTAAAGCATGGACGATGTTATTAGCGATTGCTGCATTTTCTTTAAGTTTAATTGGAACTTTCTTAGTTCGTTCTGGTGTACTTACTTCAGTTCATGCTTTTGCAGTAGACCCACAACGTGGTTTATTTATTTTAGGTTTTCTAGTTTTTGTTATTGGTGGTTCTTTATTATTGTTTTTATTTAGAGCACAAACAATTCATACTAGAACAAATCCAAGTCCTATTTCACGAGAGAGTAGTTTATTACTTAATAATGTTTTTCTAGTGGTGATGATGCTTACTGTATTAATGGGTACAGTTTATCCTCTATTTATAGATGGACTTGGTTTAGGAAAGTTATCCGTTGGCGCGCCTTATTTTAATGCTGTTTTTATTCCTTTAATGATTCCTTTGTTAATCTTAATGGGTATTGGCATTCATTTAAAATGGAATAAAGATAACTGGCGGATTGTGTTAAAAAGATTAAATATTATTTTTCTTATTAGTATCTTTGGTCCTTTAATTGTATTGATTGTAACCTCTACAACATGGAATGGATCTGCTTATCTAGGATTAGTGCTTGCATTTTGGGTAATTTTAAGCACTTTAAGCTCTTGCATTAAACGGATTAGCGAACGTGGTTTTTCTCATTTAGGTCGAGCTTATTGGGGGATGGTGCTTGCCCATTGTGGTGTAGCTATTACGGTCATTGGAATTGCTGTGTCTACTAATTATGGTGTACAAGATGATGTGCGTTTAGCTCCTGGAAATAAAATAAATTTAGTAGGCTATCAGATAGAGTTCATTAACCAAATTGCTCTAAGAGGACCTAACTATAGCGGAACTCAAGCTGAATTTAAAATTACTTACCACAATACTAGTCATTTTATTTATCCTGAAAAAAGAATTTATACCATTGGCCAAATGGCTATGACCGAATCAGCGATTGATGTTACCCCTTTTCGTGATATTTATGTTGCATTAGGTGAGCCTTTAGATGAGCAAGCTTGGTCAGTGCGTCTTTATTATAAACCTTTAGTACGTTGGATTTGGGGTGGTGGTTTTATGATTTTAGCAGGGGGTTTTGCAGCTTTGTCTGATAGACGTTATTATCGCAAACCGCGCGCTTCTATTGTAAGGATGCAGGAGCAAAGCACATGAAAAAAATAGGTTGGAATGCTTTGCCTATCGCTCTATTTCTGGTGATTTGTATTGTTTTTTTCCGAGGTTTATCATTAGACCCGCATCATTTACCTTCAGTACATATTGGTAAGTCTTTACCAACATTTACTCTACCTCAATTAGATAATCCAGATATTTCATTTGACTCTTCTCAATTAAAAGGCAAAGTGGTTTTATTAAATGTTTGGGCTAGCTGGTGTTCTGCTTGTGTTGAAGAGCAAGTGTTTTTGATGCAATTAGCGCGAGAGGGGATAGCTATTTATGGTTTAAATTATAAAGACAATAATCAAGATGCATTGAATTGGTTAAAGCAATGGGGAAACCCTTATAAAAATATTGTTAGCGATTTTCAAGGTAAAGTAGCTATTGATTTGGGCGTCTATGGTGCACCAGAGACTTTTATTATCGATAAAAAAGGAATTATTCGTTATCGTCATGCGGGTATTATGAACCAAGCGTTATGGCTAAAAGAGATACTGCCGTTGGTGAGGCAATTGGAGCAGCAAGCATGAATAAGATTATTGTGTTCCTTATTTCTTGTTTTTTTATTAATTTTAGCTATGCCAATACAATGTATCCTTTTGAGACAGCTAAACAAGAAGTTCAATTTGAACATCTATTAAAAAATCTTCGTTGTCTAGTGTGTCAAAATCAAGATTTGGCAGATTCAAATGCAGATTTAGCCAAAGATCTGCGCATGCAAGTTTATAATCTAGTAAAGGAAGGCAGAACAGATACTGAAATTAATGATTATTTAAGTTCACGTTATGGTGACTTTGTTCTCTTTAAACCCCCAGTCAAAGAGTTAACACTTTTGCTTTGGTTTGGCCCTTTATTATTTTTATTATGTGGTGTTGTGATATTTTGGCGTACTTGTTTTAAGCGAGCTAATGATGAATGATTGGTGGATAATTAGTATATTACTTGGCCTTGCTTTAAGTGCTAGTGCTCTTCTTATCTATCCTTTAAAAACAAAAGCATTAAACTCTAGTTTAATTTCTTTAGTTTTTTTGGTTTTAATTAGTGGAGCTTATCTGTATTGGGGTGGATTGGCTCAATGGCAAGAATATCGGCAAAAACAAGATATACAACAAAAAGCTCAAGTTTTATTAAAAACAATGAAATCGCCTGAGGAATTAATTCGTAAATTAAGAACAAAATTAGAGGAAAATCCTCGGAGTGCTAAAGGATGGTATTTGTTAGGGCGCTTATATAACACTCAAAATAATATAGAACAAGCAGTCGCCGCATTTGCAAAAGCACACCAATTAGAATCTAAAAATGAGCAGTATACAGTTAATTATGCTCATGCTTTATGGCAACAGAATAATCAACAATTTAATCAAGACATTATAAAATTATTTGAAGGTTTATTGGCAGAAAATCCAAATCAACCTGATGCTTTGGCAATGCTTGCGATGAAAGAATATATGAGTCATGATTACTACCAGGCAATTAATTATTGGCAGAAATTATTAACAATAGTACCTTCTCAATCTTCAGAGGCTAAGGCCATACGTAAAGCCATTGCTAAAGCAGAGAATCATATTAAAGGATAAAATAAAATGACTGATAAAGTATATAAAGTAGTGGAGCTAGTAGGTACTTCTCAAGAAGGTATTGAACAAGCAATTGACAATGCTATTCAAGAAGCAGCAAAAACGCATCATCATTTAAATTGGTTTGAAGTAGTAGAAACTCGTGGTTTTATTGATGATAGTAAAACTAAATATTATCAAGTTAGAGTAAAAATAGGTTGTCATTGCTAATCTATTTATGGCTCCGTCTCTATTTATCTGGGTGCTATTTTTTTAATCACACTCATTTTATATGGTATAATTGCATTTTCTCAATTACTAGAGACAGTATATTTGGAGTCAAAAGTGAAGTCTCATAGTTTATTTCAAACCAATCCAGCGATAGCACTGGTAAATGCTATCAATCCTTATTCAAAAAATCCTAATGGTAGAAGGGCTAACATATCCTCACGTGATGCTTTGAATCTTATAGAAAAAATTACCAAAGAAGAGCTAAATGAGCCTTGTATCATCAATACAAAAATGAATTATACACATTGTGAATTGGAAGACAATGTCAAACTTACTTTAGGAACGCAATGTCTTATTTATTTATTCGATCCAGGTAATGGCTGGATACGCGATTGTTTTAAACGAGGAGATATGCTTTTGATGACTGCTCGATTAGTTGAAAGAGGAGTAAGTCTTGACGGGCTGTATTGTTATCGTGGGAACTCTGTTATTAAAGACCAATCATTTAAACAAATAATTCAATCTTTAATAAATAAAGGATTTAATCTTAATGATCCACCTGCCATGTTAAACGATGAAATAATAGAAATATTTACTCAAGCAGGTTATGAATTTTCTTATCCCCCTGAATATAACATACCATCCTTCGATAGCTTTTAAATAAAATGCAAAGGAATGGTTTCAATGACCGGGTAAATGTATCTAAGCGTACATTATAAGTCCAAAACGCCCACATTCAGTGCTTTATGCATATAATACAGCTTCTATCTTACTTTAAGGCCGTCTGAACGCTGTGCATAAAGCACAATACCTAGGCAACAGAGACGCTTTTAGTGCTCAAAATTTAGATGCGTTTATCCCTGGTTCCAATGATGCAGATGGCTTTATTAAAAATAAAGTGGTACAATATTGACTACTTTGATACTTTTTAGTTAACGTATGCCTTTAATTGAAGAACATGAATTACAACCTGGAGATGTAATTTTTTTTAGAAATCATTATTCTGAATATGATTATATTGATCATGTAGGTTTATTTATCGATTTTGATTCTGAAACACAAACTCCACGTATTGTACACTCGATTATTAATAGCCGTGGTCATTATTATCCTGAAGCTATTTCTGGTTTGTGCATTACTACGTTACGTGCCCTAAAAAATCAAATTCAAGAAGAAGATGGAGCAGTATATAATGTTAGCTTTAATGTGTTTCGCTGCAAATATCCAGTGATTGCAAAAAAAGCCTTAGAAATTCTAACAACCCAATCCGCTTACCGCATTCCTTATGATGAAAAACGACTTGATGATAAATTAGCTCTTGAGAAAAGATATTATACTGGTGAGGATTTTAAAGAGATGAGCAAAGCTGCGTATACAAGCGCAGGTATTTATCGCAGCATTAAATATGCGGCACGTTATCCTCATGTATTAACCCGTACTCGTGGCGATGGCATTGGGCGTGGCCTTACTTGCTCCATGAGTGTTATTTTAGCTTATCAAATCGCTGAATTACTTTTAGATGATAAAATTATACCGATTAATCTTGCGCAAAGTGAATGGGTAAGTGATAAATATGCTCCCATAACAAGCAATTTTTTCAGCGCAACCTATAATCAATATTTAAAAGATTTACGTATTAATAATTCGACTCAAAAACAAAGCAACTTAAAATTAAGCTTGAATTTTTGGAAAGGCGATACACTCCCCGAAGAATACAGGCACAAAACTTATGCAATTGATGCCAAAACAGCTGGGGCTGAAGGAATGTTCGTTTACATGCAGGAAAACGATGTTGCTTGGGAGTTTATTGGCTCAGTCAATGTATTGGAACGTTATTACACTCCGCAAGATAAGGCTCGTCATAAACAAAAATTATTTATAGCTTATCAAGAGTTTCTTCAAACTTTACGCGATGAAGTAAATAAGCATTCTATTCTTTGTAGTCCAGCTAGTTCGCTTAAGCCTGCGCCTGAAGCCCATTTATGGTGGAAAAATAGAAAAACTACTCAACTTAATTACTTATGCTTAAACAGCCTCACTTTGGACTCGTCTGAATCACCAACTTCTGATATGGAGCCAATAACTCCACATGACATAGAGGCTTTAAACTCAGTTAATACTCAAATTGCTCTTTCACAACAAATACGTGAATTAGCTACTGAAATAAATATATTCGAATTTGCTACACTTATGGGTTTATTATTGACCCAACATTCTATTAGAAATATATTTTTAGTGCGTAATAACTTTATAAAAAGACCCAGATTTTTTCTTGATTCTGATTCATGTTATGACGCAATGTTTAATTTTTCATCAGAAAACACGCGCGCTCATTTTTTTTCTAATTCGAGCAAAATTAGACCTACCTTTTTATTTTACGCAAGCAATACTGAAAAAAATCCTAGTTTCCCTCCACTAATGCAAAAATTATTTGATGAATTCGTTCATCAACTTTCAAATATGCCTCAAGAACAAAAAAATATCTTATGCCAGGAGCTAAGTGATCGTGGGCGTTGGTTACATAAACATCGAAATTATCTTGATGCTGCTTCAATCTATTTAGTGGTTCAGCTCATTTACTGTACAATGAATGAGCCTAATTTAGTAGAACATCAACGCGTATTACAAATGTCATTACTTATTATTCAATCTTTGTCCAAGGTAGGCCAAAGCTCTAAGCAATACAACAAAGAGCAAATCGATATAACGAAGATTTATATAAAAGCTGAAAAGAAAAAAGCCTATGACATACTACAACTTTTAAAAGAAGCACTACCTGAAGCTGATTACATCAAGTTAAGCAAAACTGAAATCATACAAAAAGTTAATGAATTTCATCAATCAACACTCCAATTTAATCAGGAATCTGAGCTTAAGTCTGACTTTTTACCAAGAATTTAGCCTGCTCTTTGAACGGTTACGGTTCATTAGACTTCTTACAGTAGCTTGTATATTTTTTTTGTCGCCTCTGATATAGCATTTAAGGCCTCCAACAATAGTAAGTACAGTTTGAAGTAATTCAATACTCACTTCATTTTTAATGAGGTGACCTTGTTTTTTAGGATGGTTCTGATTGACAAGTAGGGCAAAATACAGTGGTTCTTTGTCCTAATATACAAGATTGTAAGGGTGTAGTGCAGATGACACAGGGTAAACCTTTTCTTCCATAAGCTCTCAACTGCTGTGCAAAATACCCTGGCTTTCCTTCACTGTTTAAAAAATCTTTTAAGGTCGTTCCACCTTTGTTAATTGCTTCAGATAATACTTGTTTGATGATAGGTATTAAATTTTGAGCTTGTTTTACAGTGAGGAATTTAGCAGGCATTGAAGGATGTATTTTGGCTAAAAACAATGCTTCGGTTGCATAAATATTGCCTATTCCTACGACAATTTTGTTATTCATCAAGAAGGGTTTGATTGCCATAGTTCGATGTTTGGCTTGCTCTAATAAATAATCAGCAGTAAATTTTTGAGATAGAGGTTCAAGCCCTAGATCTTCTAATAAAGGATGTAGCTTATCTTGAGAGGCTAATAATATAGCACCAAATCGTCTTGGGTCAGTATAACGTAATGTACATTGATTCATGAAAGAAATATCGACATGATCATGACGTTGAGCTGGTTGTTCATCAGTTACAATAGACAATCGACCTGACATGCCTAGATGAATTAAAATAGTATTTTTATCTAAGTGTAAACATAAATATTTTCCTCGACGAGATAAATATCGAACGGTTTGCTGGGTAATAATATGTTCAAAATCATCAGGAATAGGCCAACGAAGTTTTCGAGAACGAACGGTTACATACTGAATAGATACACCACAAATATGCGGTTCAATCCCGCGAAGAGTAGTTTCAACTTCAGGTAATTCGGGCATTGGATATCCGGTATTGAGAAATAATTTGGGCAATTTTAATGCAGTGATAAATCATTAGCAATAAGATTAAGGATTTATTTCGTAACGTCCCAGTACGTCAATGCAAAATTATCCACAACCTGGGAAGGTACTTTATTTCTTAGAAATAAAAGAATTTCCTTCTATATAAAATCGCAAAGGTTTTTCAGCCCATTCTTTAGCATAATGCACACCAATACGAGGACGCTCAATAATGGAGAGGTTTTTAGGTTCGAGGTTTTGAGCAACAAATAGGCTGTCACTTTGTAAATCATGGCGGTTGTGGTGTTTATTAATTCCCATTGCTTTAGATAATAAACCTGGTCCTTGTGTTTTGAGATGAATATTTTGGATGGGTTCTAAGGCACGAATTAAGACAGCGGAACCAATACCTTCTGCTTCAGTGACAATATTGGTACAATAATACATCCCATAAATTAAATAAATATAAGCAAATCCAGCGGGGCCAAACATTATTTCAGTGCGTTTGGTTAATCCTTTTGAAGAATGAGAAGCTAAATCCTGTTGACCCAAGTAGGCTTCAACTTCTACTATCTTGCCAATACGTTGTATTATTCCATCATCATGAATTAAAAAATTACCTAAAAGATCTTTGGCGACAAGCACAGTATCTCGTTGATAAAATGAAGTAGGTATTTTAAGCAACTTACTCTTGATATTCATTTAATACCCTAAGAAAATCTTCTCCATAATGAGTCAGTTTATGTTGGCCAACACCGGATATCTCTAGCAAGTCTTGTGTTGTTTTGGGGTGGCGCTCAACCATTTCATGTAAGGTTGCATCACTAAAGATTAAGAAAGGAGGCTTATTTTCTTCATCAGCTAATTGCCGCCTTAAAGCGCGCAGCAGTTCAAAAAGAGCGCTATTGGAGGATTTTATTATCGTTTTTTCTCGTATTTTTTTCTTGGTTTTTGGTTCATCAACTGGAATAGTAAGATAAACAGATTCTTGTCCTTTTAAAATAGGAATTGCTTTTTTGTTTAATTTTAGAATGTTAAATTGGTTTATATCTTGATAACAATATTCTTTATGAATTAATTGCCAAGCCAGTTGTTTCCAATAATAAGCAGATTTTTCTTTACCAATACCAAAAGTACTTAATTGTTCATGTCGTGTTTGTTTAATTTTTTCAGTATTACTTCCTCGTAATACATCAATCGTATGAGTTAAACCATAACTTTGATTTAGACGATAAATACAGGATAAAAATTTTTGCGCATCAATGGTAGCATCAGCAGTGATTGGAGGATTATCACAGACATCACAATAATTACAGGCTGTTTCTGAGTGTTCGCCAAAATAATTTAATAAAATTTGCCGTCTGCAATGAGATGCTTCAGCAAAAGCTAGCATGTGATTGAGTTTATTGGTTTCTACTCGTCGCTGCTCATCTTGAGGATTATTCATAATCCAGGAGCGGAGTCGCCCACTATCACCTGCATCGTAAAGGAGAAGTGCTCGAGCTGCTAGGCCATCGCGCCCTGCACGGCCGGTTTCTTGATAATAACCCTCTATATTTTTGGGCAAATCATAATGAATAACAAAACGCACATTGGGTTTATCGATACCCATGCCAAAAGCTATAGTAGCTACGACCAGATCAATTTTATCGTATCTAAATAAGTGTTGAACTTCACGGCGCTCCTGATGGCTAAGTCCCGCATGATAAGCACGTGCTTTAAATCCTTTTTGTTGTAACTGTTCAGCTACACGCTCTACGCTATTACGGGTTCCACAATAAATAATACCTGATTGTTGTGTTTCTGATTCTATAAATTGGCTTATTTGTTTTAAAGGATTCGTCTTGGGTATTACCTTATAATGAATATTAGGACGATTAAACGAGGCCACATATTTTTGTGGGTTGTAATTTAATTTGGCTACAATATCTTGTCTTGTTTGCTTATCTGCTGTTGCTGTTAAGGCTATAATAGGAATTGAGGGAAAATGCTGTTTTAATAAACCTAAAGAGGCGTATTCAGGACGAAAATCATGCCCCCATTGGGAAATACAATGTGCTTCATCAATAGCAAATAAAGCAATATTGCATTGGGTTAAACGCTCTATAAATGCGGGATTAATAAGACGTTCTGGTGCAATATAAAGAAGATTTAATTCCCCATTATGTAATTGAGCTAATACTTGGCGCGCCTCGTCATTACTTAAAGAAGAATTATAATAAGCTGCATTAACTCCTTGAGTTCTAAGTGCTGCAACTTGATCTTCCATTAAGGCAATGAGAGGGGAGACGACAATACCTACTCCAGCACGTACTATAGCAGGAATTTGATAACATAAAGATTTACCACCGCCTGTAGGCATTAAAACTAAAACATCACGACCGGAAATGACCTCATTAATGATCTCTTCCTGGGGTGCTCTAAATGAATCAAAACCAAAATAATCTTTTAAAACAGTTAATGTTTTTTTATTTACAGTTTTAGTTTGCCCTAAGGTTTCCATGAATTTATTCTTATTATCTTTCGCAAGCGCCAAAAATTGGCAATAATATCATTTTACTGATGATAGGAATACTCTAAGGATGGTTTATGAATTTCGAATTTAGTGCAGAGCATCATGCTTTTCGAGAAATGGCCTCTGAATTTGCCCAGAATAAATTGGCTCCTATGGCTGAATATTGGGATGGAAATAGTTATTTTCCTGTTGATGTATTACGCGAAGCGGCTCAATTAGGGATGGCTGGTATGGTAGCGCGGGAAGATATTGGAGGCACAGCACTTAGCCGCCTAGACGCTGCTTTAATTTTTGAACAATTGGCAACAGGATGTATTCCTACTAGCGCTTATCTTTCTATTCATAATATGGTAACAACCTTGATAGATCGTTATGCAGCGCCAGAGTTACGCGCGCATTGGGGGCCTAAATTAACGTCTATGGAAGTGATTGGAAGTTATTGTTTAACAGAACCTGACTCAGGATCAGATGCTGCCTCTTTAAAAACACATGCCGTAAAAGAAGGCGAGCATTATATTTTAAATGGAGCCAAAGCTTTTATTTCAGGGGCTAGTGTAAGTGATGTTTATTTATGTATGGTTCGAACTGGAGATGATTCACATCGAGGCATTAGTTGTATTTTAGTAGAAAAAGATACTCCTGGATTAAGTTTTGGTAAATTGGAAAAGAAAATGGGCTGGCGTAGTCAACCTACTTGCATGGTCTATTTTGAACAGTGCAAAGTACCTATTAGTAATCGAGTGGGCGAAGAAGGAATGGGTTTTAAAATTGCCTTAAACGCATTAAATGGAGGACGAATTAATATTGCTTCTTGTTCTTTAGGCGGTGCTTTAGCTTGTTTGCGTTTAACACAGAATTATATGCATGAGCGTAAACAATTTGATAAAACCTTAAGTCAAATGCAAGCATTGCGCTTTTATTTTGCCGATATGTTAACTGATTATGAAGCTGCTCGTTTGATGGTTTATAAAGCAGCTTCAGCTTTAGATAATGAACATCTTTCTGCTCCAATGTATTGTGCAATGGCTAAACGATTGGCTACTGATGTGGCTTTTCAAATTAGTGATAAATCAATGCAATTACATGGCGGTTATGGATACTTAAAGGACTATGCTATTGAACGAATTTTTCGTGATTTGCGAGTACACCAAATTTTAGAGGGTACTAATGAGATCATGAGAGAGATCATTGCTAAAGCCAGTTTAGATGATGAATATTTTATCGAATAAAATTTTTAAAAGGAGTTATTGTCATGAATTTAATTGATCAAGATTTAGATCCAATGGGTATTTTAACTATTAAACTAAATCGTCCAGAAAAGCTTAATGCCTTAAGTACTGAATTATTGACTGCTTTACACGAAGTTTTTCATTCCGCTAAAACTAATTCTGAAGTAAAAGCTTTAATGATTACTGGCCATGGTAAAGCTTTTTGTGCAGGTGCTGATATTAATCGTCTCGCTGAGTGCGATGCACAAAAAGGTTATGAATTTGCTTGTTATGGTCAAGAAGTGTTCCGTTTATTAGAAACAATGAACAAGCCGTCTTTAGCTGCTGTTAATGGATTTGCTTTTGGTGGTGGATGTGAGCTAGCTATTTCTGCCACTTTAAGAATTGCTTCAACAAAAGCTTCTTTTGGTCAGCCTGAAGTAAAATTAGGTGTCATTCCAGGATATGGTGGAACTCAGCGTTTAGCTCGTTTAATAGGTAAAGGCCGCACACTGGATTTATGTTTGACTGGTCGTTTTATTGATGCGCAAACCGCGCTGAATTGGGGACTAGTAACTGAGCTTGTTGAGCCGGAACTCTTATTAGATCAAGGTAAAAAAATTCTACACACGATTTTAAGCATGGCTCCTTTAGCTATTGCTGGTGTAATGGAGGTCATTGATCACGGTTATGATTTGTCTTTAAATGATGCTTTGCATTTGGAAGCCATTCATTTTGCTAAAGTATGCGCTACCAAGGATAAAAAAGAAGGGGTAGCAGCATTTCTTGAAAAAAGAACGCCAGTTTTTCATGGAAATTAACATGACCCAAGATATATTATTTACACAAAAAGGCCAACTTGGGATTATCACTTTAAATAGACCTCATGCATTAAATGCACTTACTTTAGCGATGATTAAGGCAACACAAAAGCATTTATTATCATGGAAACAAGATGACTCCATTAAAGCAATTGTTATTCATGCTGTTCCTGGAACTGCGTTTTGTGCTGGAGGTGATGTACGGTGGCTGTATCAATTAAAAGGAGAGGGTTTTGAACAACAAATGGAGTTTTTCTGGCATGAATATCGATTAAATCATTTTATTCATCATTTAGGCAAACCTTATGTTGCTTTAATGGATGGTATTACCATGGGCGGTGGTGTTGGTATCTCTTTGCATGGTAGTCATCCTATTGCTAGTGAGCGTTTTATTTTTGCTATGCCAGAAACAAGTATTGGTTTTTTTCCTGATATTGGAGCAAGTCATCTCTTAACTCAATGTCATGACTCTTTGGGTATTTATTTAGGACTTACAGGTAATCGTTTAAATGCTTACGAAGCGAAAGATGCCGGACTTGTTGGGGCTGTTATTTCTTCTGAACAAATGTCCTTAATCATTGATCAATTATCTCAATGTGATTTATCGCATAATGCTTATGAACAAATAGATAACTACTTGATGCCTTATATATTAGAAAAAGCAACACCTTTGGCCTTAACTAATAGTATTAAAGCGTGTTTTTCATTAACTAGTATCGAAGATATTCTAAATACTTTAAATAAACATGAAGATCCTTCGATGCAAGAGTTAAGTAAGAGTTTAAGAAAAAAATCACCTTTTAGCCTTAAACTCACTTTAGCGCAGTTACACAAAGCAAAAGGTTTGTCTTTGGCCGATTGTTTGGAAATAGATTTTGCTTTAGTTCACCATTTCATGAGAGATCATGATTTTTATGAAGGGGTTCGCGCTTTGTTAGTGGATAAAGATAAAAATCCACAATGGAGTCCTGCTCATTTGGAGTTAGTTTCAGAAGCAAAAATTAATTCTTATTTTGAATCCCTTAGGCATTTAGATTTTATTGCATAATCTAGGATTTCTACCGCCTACATATCGCGGCTTGTTCTTTCAATTGGCCTTAAGTTTTTGTTGACTATAAGGTCCGTTCATGCTGAGGAGCACTGCCATTAAGTTAAGGAATTTTTATAGCCGTTCGCGCTGAGGAGTGTGCGTAAGCACACGTCTCGAAGCGTTACAGTGAAAGGCTTCGAGACCTGATGTATCCCCACGAAAATGGATTGCAATAAATCAGGTCTCAT
>CAMFHA010000068.1 GCA_945952115.1 uncultured Legionella sp.
ACAAGTTATGGTTTGAAGTGGGAATCAATGATGCTGATTGTCCCTCTACCTTGGTGTAAACGTTCATGGGCTATCAACTCACTTTAGCAGCTTAGAAAGCCCTTCGAGACGCGTGCTATGCACGCTCCTCAGGGCGAACGGATTAAGGAAAAATGGCTAAACTCGAGGAATAGTTACAACATTCTAATGGTTGGTATTACTCCACCCTCCACCTAGCGCTTTAATTAATCCTACTGCTGCGGTCATCTGTAATCCTTTAACATCATTAGCAATTTTTCTCGCAGAATATGCAGTAATTTGTGCAGTAACCACGCTAGAAAAAGGAACTGTTCCGGCTTTATATTGATTAATTACTAGGCCTAAAGCTTCTTCAGCATGTAATGCCGCCTCATTTTGAACTTTACTTTGCAAAGCCAATAAGCGTAATGCTATTAAATTATCTTCAACATCTTGAAGCGCAGTGAGGACTGTTTGACGGTAATTTGCTACTTGCCCAATATAGGCTTCTTTTGCAGCCCTTACAGTGGCGCTTCTTAAACCAGCATCATAGATGGTTTGTGCTACTTGAAGTCCAGTAGACCATCCTAAAATTGGAGTATGAATTAATCGATGTAGACTTCTACCACTAGCACTTCCTGAACCAGTTAAAGTAAAACTAGGATAAAAATTCGCAATCGCTACACCAATCAAAGCACTAGCACTTTGGACTAAACGTTCAGCTTGTGCAACATCAGGACGGCGCTCCAACCAAACAGAAGGAATTTGCGAAGGAATGTGTGGTACTCTAAATTGATACGATTTTTGATGGATATTTAAAAAAGCTGGCGCACGCCCCATTAAGACAGCAATGGCATGTTCATATTGACCACGTAAAATCCCATTGTTAATTGCTTGAGCTTCAGCAGTTTCCACTTGAGTCTGAGCTTGTATTACATCAGCACGATTAGCAACACCAGAAGCATATTGATAACGGGTTAATTTCAAGATTTTTTTATTAGCTTGTACTGTTTGATCTAATAAGGTTTGATCTACATCAAGAATACGTAATTCAAAATAATATTGAGCTAAAGAACTTTGGGCAGTCAAACGAGTCAGAGCAAGCAAAGCAGCTGTAGATTGCGATGCAGCAACATCCGACTCAATTGTTCGTCTCACTAGCCCCCAAAGATCGAGCTCCCAGGTGGCATAAAGTGTTGTAGAATAAACCGTTGTTGTAGGAGCAAGAGCTGTAGCTGTAGAATTATTAGTCGCTACATTGGTAGACGTACTCCCTCCAGTTGTATTTAAGAGGGAAGTAGTTCCTCCTCCTTGCTTTTGGCGAAAAACACTAGCAATACCAGCCAAAGTAGGAAATAAATTTGCGCGAGCTTCATCAATTATTGCAACCGATTGGCGATAATTTGCAGCAATTTGGGTAATGTTTTGATTATACTTATTTAACTCTTCTTCTAACTGATTTAACACGGGATCGTTAAACACCGTCCACCAAGGCCCCCGCTCTTGGCTATCATTGGGATGAATAGGTTTCCATTTCTTAAATTGTTTAACTGCTATTTTATCTTCCTTAAATTTTGGAGGAACAATAACCTTAGGCCGAACATAATTGGGTCCAACCATACAAGAACTAAGGAAGGTGCATAAAATAACTCCGGCAATTAACGACCAGGTTGTTACGAGCTTCGTTTTAATGGCCATATAAGCGTCCTAACTTAAACCCTTTAATTCCTTGATGAACAGTGATTCTTAATCGTTCTAAAGCAAGGTAAATAACAGGGGTTGTATATAAGGTTAATAATTGACTCACAATCAAGCCACCAACAATAGCAATACCTAAAGGTCGGCGTAATTCTGATCCAACACCAAAACCGACGACTAAAGGAAGCGCTCCTAATAACGCCGCCATTGTTGTCATTAAAATAGGACGAAAACGCAAGATAGCTGCTTCATAAATAGCCTCTTGAGGCGTTTTTTTATAGAGACGCTCAGCATCTAAAGCAAAATCAATCATCATAATTGCATTTTTCTTTACGATACCAATTAAAAGAATAATTCCAATAAATGCAATAATACTCAATTCAGTTCTACATAAAATTAAAGCTAATAAAGCGCCAACTCCGGCCGAAGGCAAGGTTGAAAGAATAGTAATAGGATGAATTAAGCTTTCGTAAAGCATTCCTAAAACAATATACACCGCTAATAATGCGGCTATAATTAGATAAATTTCATTGGCAAAAGATTGTTGAAACGCTTGTGCTGTTCCTTGAAATGATCCGCGAACTGTAGGTGGTAGATCCATTTTAGAAATAATCTTATCTACTTGATTAACCGCATCGCCTAAAGAAGTTCCGGGAATTAAATTAAACGAAATAGTTGCCGCAGGCGTTTGTCCTTGATGATTAACTGATAAGAGTGTTGCTCCTGATTGGAAATGCGCAAAAGTAGACAAGGGAACCTCATTTCCAGTAGAAGAGAGAACATAAATCTTATCTAAAGTTTCAGGATTTTGCCAATATTTAGGAGCTACTTCCATAACCACTTTATATTGATTCATTGGCCGATAAATCGTTGAAATCTGGCTTTGTCCAAACGCAGCATATAATACCGCATCGATCTTTGCTGGAGTAATTCCATAACTAGAGGCTTTATCATGATTAACTTCCACATCAACCTCTAATCCATTGGTTAATTGATCACTATTAATATCTGAAATCCCAGGCAATTTACTCACTTCAGCTATAATTTGAGGCGTCCATTTATTCAGATCTTTCAGGTTTGATGCGGTGATAGTATATTGAAACTGTGCTCCACTTTGCCTCCCACCAATAGAAAGATCTTGCGCTGATTGCATAAATAAATTGGCTCCGTTTATACCAGAAAGTTTTTTACGCAAACGATTCATTACCATTTCAGTACTACTTTTTCGCTGATTAGGTTGAGTAAGTATCACAAAAATAGAGCCAGTGTTAGAAGTGCTTCCTCCTGGGCCGCCACTACCAATGAAAGCTGCAACATGAGCAACAGCAGGATCTTTTTTTATAATAGAAACAAACTCTATCATTTTCTTCTTCATTGCAGTAAAAGAAATATTTTGATCAGCACGTAATAATGCGACAATACGCTCTGTTTCTTGCTGTGGAAAAAATCCTTTAGGAATGAATACAAACAACAATCCTGTAAATATAATAGTTGCTAGCGAACTGAATAAAACTAAACGAGAATGAATTAAAGCCCATTTTAAGCTACGCCCATAGCCTGCTCGTACTTTTTCTATAAACAGCATAAAAAAATTCCTAGGAGGCTCTTTATTTTGCAGCATCTTCGAACACATCATTGGTGTTAAACTTAAAGAAATTAACATAGAAATTAAAATAGCTACTGAAAGTGTCACTGCAAACTCACGGAACAAACGCCCAACAATTCCTCCCATTAGTAGCACAGGAATAAAAACAGCAATTAACGAAATACTCATTGAAATCACCGTAAAACCAATTTCTCGTGAGCCATCAATTGCCGCTTGCAACCGATCTTTCCCCATAGCCAAATGTCTGGTTATATTTTCTAAAAGTACTACTGCGTCATCAACAACAAAACCCGTAGAAATAGTGAGCGCCATTAAAGATAAATTATCTAGGCTATAATCAAGAAATTTCATTACGGCAAAGGTACCCAACAAGGATAAAGGAACGGTTACTCCTGGAATAAGCATTGCCCTAAAGCTACCTAAAAATAAATAAGTCACTAAAACAACTAAAAGCATAGCAATAACTAGGGTCATTTCTACATCATGCAAAGAAGTGCGTATCGTTGTTGTTCTATCCATTAATATATCAAGATGTACTTCTTTGGGTATCAATTCTTTAAGCTGAGGAAGAATACTTTTTACATAATCTACTGTCTTTATAACATTAGCTCCTGGCTCTTTGTATAAAACTAAAATAATTGCTGGTTTGCCATTTGCAAGACCTGCATTGCGGATATCTGCTACTGAATCAACAACGTTAGCCACATCAGAAATTCTTACAGGTGCATTATTGCGATAAGTTAAAATTAAAGGACGATATTCTGAAGCATTAAATAATTGATCATTCGATTTAACTAAGGACTGAGTCCCATCGCCATTAATTATTCGACCTTTTGCCTCAGTGACATTGGCATTAATGACTGTTTGAGCTGCTTGATCTAAGCCAATACCATAGCTATTTAAAGCCGTAGGATTTAATTCAATCCTCACTGCAGGTAAAGAGCCGCCGCCTACATTAACTTGACCAATTCCTTCCAGGCGTAAAATCTTTTGTTGTAATAAGGTAGAGGCCAAATCATACATTTGGCCTATAGTATATTTATCAGAAGTAAGTGCCATAATCATAATAGGAGCATCAGCAGGATTAACTTTTCTATAAGTAGGATTATTAGGTAAATTGGAAGGTAGTTGGCTTAAAGAGGCGTTAATTGCAGCTTGCACATCTCTAGCTGCGCCATCAATATTACGTGCTAAATCAAATTGAATAATAATACTGCTTTGCCCTAAAGTACTTGTTGAAGTTAATTGAGTTACTCCAGCAATACGCCCTAATTGGCGTTCCAAAGGAGTTGCAACAGAAGTTGCCATAATTTCAGGACTTGCTCCTGGTAAAGCAGCTTGAACAGCGATAGTAGGAAAATCAATCTGTGGTAAGGGTGCAACGGGTAAAAAGTTAAATGCTAAAATTCCAGCAATAGCTAAACCACACGTTAGTAAAATCGTGGCTATAGGTTTTTTAATAAACAGTAATGATACATTCACTTTTTATCCTTAAGACATATACCCAAAATGTTTCAAGATGCAATTTTTGGTCTATCGCTTTTTCTAGGCACAATACTCATTACTTTCCGTGATAAACGATCAAAAGCTAAATAAATAATAGGTGTGGTATATAAAGTGAGTAATTGACTCACAATTAAGCCCCCTATAATCGCCAAACCTAAAGGGCGCCTAAGCTCACCACCAATATCATGACTAAACGCTAAGGGAATAGCACCTAATAATGAAGCCATAGTCGTCATTAAAATTGGCCTAAAGCGTAATAAAGCCGCTTCATAAATAGCATCAATAGGATTTTTTCCTAGTAAACGTTCTTGTTCTAAAGCAAAATCAATCATCATAATCGCATTTTTTAATACTAGGCCAATTAGTAAAATAATTGCGATCAAAGCAATAACGCTCAAATCATTACCGGTCAAAAATAAAGCGAATAAAGCGCCCATACAAGCAGAAGGCAGGGTTGATAATATAGTTAAAGGATGAATATAGCTTTCGTATAACACTCCTAAAATAATATAAACTACAATAATGGCCGCTAAAACTAACCAACCCTCATTGGCCAATGAATTTTGAAAACTTCTTGCAGAACCCTCAAAATTAGCATCCACGTTGGGTGGTAATTTTAAGCTATTTTTTGCTTCATTAATGGCTTGAACTGCCTCACCTAAAGAGGCATGTTTAGCCAAATTAAACGATAAAATAGTTGAAGGAAATTGATCCCGTCGTGTAATCTCTAAAGGACCTAAAGTTTGTGAAATACTTGCAATAGTTTTTAAGGGAACTGAACCAATCACTGAAGTTGAAGGATTAGAAGGCGTTGGTGTACGCAGTATTAAAGAATTAAGGTAAGCATGATCAAAAGCTGCAGGAGCTCGTTGTAAAGAAGGAGTCACTTCAAGCACGACTCTATATTGATTGCGTTGAGTAAACATGATAGAAATTTGGCGCTGCCCAAAAGAATCATAAAGTACATCATCTATTAATTGCATTGAAATACCTAAACGTGAAGCAGTATCTCTATCAACCTGAACATGAGTTACTAAACCCCGGTTTTGTTGATCACTATTAATATCCTTTAAAGCAGGAATATCTTTTAATTTATCAAGCAAAATAGTGGACCATTTATTCACCTCTTGATTATCGGGGCCACTTATACTGTATTGATATTGAGTACGACTCGTAATAGTATCTATAGTTAAGTCTTGTACAGCTTGCATATACAAAGTTGCGCCACTTACTAGGCGCAATTTTTCTTGTATACGATTCATGACTTCATCAATTCCTGGACGTTGGTTTAGAGGCTTTAAAGTAATTAAAATACGCCCAGTATTTAAGGTCTTATTAATTCCATCAATACCAATAAAGGATGAAATATTTTCCACAGCAGGATCACTAAGCACCACTCTAGCTAGCGCTTGTTGCTTTTCAGCCATCGCAGGAAAAGAGATATTCTGATCAGCTTCTGAAATACCTTGAATTAAACCTGAATCTTGAGTAGGAAAAAAACCTTTCGGAATAAAAATAATTAATAAGGTACTCAAAGCAATAGTGGATAAAAAAATGAGCAAAATTAAGGTTTGATGAGAAAGTACCCATTTTAATGAATCTCTATAACGATCAATTAAATAATTGAGCCAATACTCTAATTTCATCTCTAATTTATTGGGCTGATAACTTGCTTCAGGGCGCAACATCCGTGCACAAAGCATCGGTGTTAAAGTCAAAGAAATAAAAGCAGAAATAATAATGGTAATAGTTAAAGTGAGAGCAAATTCTCGAAATAGCCTTCCTACTATATCGCCCATAAACAATAATGGAATTAAAACGGCAATCAATGAAATGGATAAAGATAAGATAGTAAAACCTATTTGTGCAGCTCCTTTATGCGCGGCCTCTAAAGGCTTTTCTCCTAATTCAACATAGCGCATGATGTTTTCAATCATGACAATGGCATCATCCACTACAAAACCTGCGGCGATTGTTAAGCCCATTAAAGTTAAGTTATTAAGGCTAAAACCTAAAAGATACATCACTCCTAATGTACCGATTAATACTAAAGGGACTGAAATACTAGGAATTATTGTTGCTGGAAGTCTACGTAAAAAAAGAAAAATGACCAAAACAACTAAAGCAACGGACAAAAGCAATTCAAATTGCACATTGCGTACAGAAGCACGAATATTAATCGTTCGATCAGTAATCAATTCAACATCGATCGCTGCAGGAATAGTTGGTCTTAATTGCTTTAATAAATTTTTAATCGTATCAGCAACCTCAATAACATTAGCTCCTGGCTGTCTTTGTATATTTAATATAATTGCGGGCTGCTTATTAACCCACGCTGCTTGCATTACATTTTCTGCCCCATCAATAACCTCTGCTACATCAGTTAAGCGTACTGGCGCACCATTTTGATAGCTCAGAATAAGCGGGCGATAATCACTTGCAGATAATAATTGATCATTGGAATTGATTACATAAGCTAGGCGTGGTCCATCAAAACTTCCTTTTGCACTATTAACGTTGGATGCTGCAATTAGAGTACGAACATTATCTAAGCTTATACCATAAGAAGATAAAGCATCTGGATTTACCTGAACTCGTACTGCAGGTCGTTGTCCCCCACTGATACTTACGAGACCAACACCTGACAATTGAGATAGTTTTGGAGCAAGACGAGTATCAGCGAAATCTTCAATTTGAGGCAAAGGCCAGGTTTTAGAAGTAAGAGCCAAGGTGATGATAGGAGTATCTGCTGGATTGACTTTACTATAAATTGGTGGATTAGGAAGATTAACTGGCAAATAGCTACTGGCATTATTAATTGATTGTTGAACTTGTTGCTCAGCTACATCCATGCTGATCGATAAATTAAATTGTAAGGTAATAATAGAAGCACTATAAGAACTATTTGAAGTCATTTGACTAAGGCCTGGCATTTGAGCAAATTGTCGCTCTAAAGGTGAAGTAATTGCTGAAGCAACTACGTCAGGACTTGCGCCAGGATAAAAGGTGGACACTTGAATCGTTGGATATTCTACTTCTGGTAAAGAAGAAACAGGTAATAATTGATAGGCTAATAATCCACAAATTAAAATAGCAACCATCAGTAAAGAGGTTGCTATAGCCCTCGCAATAAAAGGTCCAGAAATACTCATGTGATCTTCGATTGTTTCGTTTTATTTTTAAAAGAAGCTGGTACAGCATTCTCTGGCTCATTAACTATATGTGCACCATTGACTAATTTATCAGCGCCCTCAATGACTACTAACTGTCCTGAAACTAATCCTTTGTTGATTATTGTTTGATTACCAATCGTAGGCCCCACAATTATTTTTTTTATCACTACTTTTTGTTTCTCTACAAGGTAAACAAAATCGCTAGTTAAGGTATGTTGAACTGCGGCAGTAGGGACTACTATTGCGTTTTTAAGTGTTTCAACAAGAATTTTTATATTAACGAATTGGTTAGGAAATAACTTATTTTCTTCATTAGAAAATTGTGCTTTTAACCTAACTGTCCCCGTGCTTGTATCAATTTGGTTATCTAAAGTTAACAGGGTTCCTGTTGCAAGTTTTGTATTTTGTTGTCTGTCATAGGCATATACTTTAATCGATTTATGAGTGTACACTTGACCAAGTAGCTCAGGAATATAATCTTCTGCCAAAGTAAAAATCACCGTGATTGGATTAAGAGTATTAACTACAGCAATACCTGTTGTATCAGTAAGTTGAACAACATTTCCAGCATCAATTAAACGTAAACCAATTCTGCCAGAGACGGGAGACACAATACGACAGTAAATAAGATTAACTTTCGTTCCTTCAATTAATCCCTCATCTGCCTTCACTGCCCCTTCATACTGCTCCACAAGCGATATTTGAGTGGCTAAAGTTTGTTGTGACACAGAATCTTCTTTCCATAAATCTTGATAACGCTTTAAATCAATACGAGCATTCGCTAATAGAGCCTGATCTCGTTTTAAGTTACCTTCATATTGTTTTAATAAAGCCTCAAAGGGACGTGGATCAATTTGAGCAAGTAAGTCCCCTTCTTTTACAAATTGCCCCTCTGTAAAATAAATTTTTTGCAAAATACCTGTTATCTGAGAACGTACAGTCACATTGTAAGTAGGAATAACATTACCTAGAGCGGAAAGATAAATCGGCATGTCTCTATTAATAGCGGGTGCTGAAACAATAGGAGTCGGTTTAACAGGCACTACTGGAGCACTTTTTGTAGCGTAAAAAAACCAAATAACACTAAACACCATTACAATTAGGCTAGTGATTAACCAAAAATTACTTGATGGCCGATGTTTTTTGGTTTCTTGACTTGATTTAGGCGGTTCACTACTTGCAGCCTCGATTAATTCCTGTCCTTCCATAGGAGGGTATGATCCTTTGCTTTAATCTAAATAAAAAAGTAATTGACCACTAGTAGAAATTCTACCGTTCTGAATTTTGGGTTCATCTTACATAACACAATGCACGAGCACATAATATATACTCAAAACACATGAATTTTCGACATGGTTAGAGCTGCATCTTTTTCACTCCCATAACCTTTGTAAATCATACTCTAATCATTGATAACTAAGCAATTCTTTTCTAATTATAGAGGTGTGATTTTAAGTGCGGTTTTCTTCGCTATTCGTCATCAAGCTAAGCCAAAATTAATTCAGGCCTTAATTTCTTCCATTCATAGAACGGTGAGAACTCGGGTTGAACCATTTTGTTTACAGGTAAATAAAAAGTTTGTTCTAATAAATATTGCCCACTTAAAGCGGCGTGCGAAACATGATCGGTAAAAACAATCCAAGAGCTTTGTGCGGGAAAATCAATTTGTGTCTTTTCTACTTTAGCTTGATAGTGATCATCTAACTTCATTTTATCATGTAAATGCAACATATAATGATCATAGGCTGAACGCAAACTTTTAGTCGCCTTCACCATTTTTAATATCTGCGCGATATATTTATTGTAAGAAGGAATTTTCGGTGCAAACTGCTCTAAAACACGAGAAAATGGCTCTCCAACTTGCCACACTCGTGCTTCTTTATTAGGATTAATATTACAAAAAACGCGCAAGATTCTTAAACCATTAACAGGGCTTGCAGAAAAAGAATCTACATGCAATCGAGTATCATCTTTTCGCTTTGAGCTTTCTCGCCCTTTAATTTGTGCAGGTCTAAAGCTCGTTCTTCCCCATTTAAGATGAGGGACATAAGTAGGCAAAGTTTTTTCAATCAGTTGCATCGAAAATTCAGCATAACCACGCATTAATTGTAACAAATGCTCTTCTAAACCTGGTATTTCATTTTTAAAAGCACCTAGCTTATTGTTCTTATAGTCATAACTAACATTCTTATGGCGATTATCTATAATAGATTCAGACATAATCGAGGAATTATAGTCTGTGTAATAATAATTAGGAAAAAATAATATTTTACCTGACTCTAAATTTTCAGCGTTTTCTTGAAGTGTATCAAAGCCATTAATAAGTAACTCACTCATCATCTAAACAGCCCTAAAAAAATTATTTAATCTAGTGTAACAAATCAAGTTACTTAAGTAATTATTTAATATCCACTACCAGTGTAAACATCTAATAGCGCAATAAAAAACTACAACTTTTATCCTTTCGGACTATAAAATTAATAGATTACAACCTTTACATCTTAATAAACCTTTAAACCTAGAAAAAAGAAGCTATCAAAAGTTTTTTTGATTCATAATTTGGTAAATATTTGTTACATTATACCTTGTCTTCATTAAACTCTGGATTATATGCCTCAATTATGTCCCTGCTGCTCCGAACTCAACTATGAGCAGTGCTGTAAGCCTTTTATTGATGGACAATCAGTTCCTGAAACACCTGAGCAACTCATGCGATCTCGCTATACAGCTTACAGCCAAAGACAGATTAGTTATATAAAAAAAACAATGCATGGCAAACCATTAGTGAACTTCAATGAACAAGAAGCAGAACAATGGGCTAAATCAGTTTATTGGTTAGGTTTAAAAGTAATCAATGCCTCCTTAGAGAATGAAAATACAGGATTTGTTGAATTTGTCGCTTCTTTTTTAGAAAAAAATCAAATAAAAGCTATTTCTGAGCTCAGCGAATTTCATAAAAAAAATGAGCATTGGTTTTATGTTGATGGTATTAACATTGAAAAAAATAAAAAACAAACCATTAAAATAAGTCGCAATAGCCCCTGCCCTTGTGGCAGCGGTAAAAAATTTAAAAACTGTCATCATCAAGGTTAATACATGAGTCCACCGAATTTACTAGTCCACGTGTTTATTTTCTTAACCGCCGCAAGCTTTATTGTGCCGTTGACAAGCCGGTTTAAATTAGGCTCTGTAATTGGTTATCTAGTAGTAGGCATTTTAATTAGTACTTATGGTTTACAACTTATAAATAACACTGAACAAATTATGCATTTTGCAGAATTTGGCGTTACAATGATGTTATTCCTAATCGGTTTAGAACTTGAACCACAAAAACTTTGGCAACTAAGAAAATTAATAATCGGCTTAGGAAGTCTACAAGTTCTCTTTACAACATTAAGTTTAACGTGTATTGGAATCGCTATAGGCTATGATTGGCGACCAAGTTTGGCGCTTAGTATGGCATTAACCTTGTCCTCTACTGCACTTGTATTACAAATGTTGCAAGAAAAAAATTTAATGAAAACCACAGAAGGAGAGACTTCTTTTGCTGTCTTATTATTTCAAGATATTGCAGTAATCCCCATTCTGATTATTCTTCCTCTACTTCATCCTGAAAATTTAACCTCCGTCAACACGCATAGTACCTCCCTAATTGGTTATCTACCTAAATGGCAACAAACTCTAATAGTGACCAGCGTTATTAGTTCGATTATTTTAATTGGCCATTATTTTTCTCGTTATCTTTTCTTTATTATTGCAAAAGCTAATTTACGAGAAGTATTTACAGCTTTTTCTCTTGCATTAGTTATTGGAATTACTCTACTGATGGAGTGTATTGGCATGTCTCCTGCTCTTGGAGCATTTATTGCGGGTGTCGTTTTAGCAAACTCTCAATACAAACATACTGTAGAAGCCGATATTCAGCCTTTTAAGGGTTTACTGCTAGGGCTATTTTTTATTTCCGTAGGAATGGGAATGAATTTCAGTCTTTTTGCTCAACATCCACTCCATGTCTTAAGCCTAGTAATAGGACTTATTGCCATCAAAGCATTAATTCTTTCGGTTTTAGGACGGATTTTTAACTTAACAAAAATACAAACTGTAGGTTTTGCACTTGCTTTATCTCAAGGAGGTGAGTTTGCATTTGTTCTCTTTCAATATGCTAGTGATTCCAAAGTAATTAGCGCTGAGCTCAAAGAGTTATATACCCTTGTAGTGGCAGTTTCGATGTTGACCACCCCATTTTTGATCATGTTATATCAAAAATATGTTATTCCTTGTTTTATGAGTATTGTTCCTACTCGTGAATACGATAAAATTTCTGAAAAAAATGGCATTATCTTAGCGGGCTATGGACGTTTTGGGCAAATTATTGGTCGATTTCTCAATGGAGAGAATATAAAAATTACCGTTCTAGAAAAAAATCCTGAACAAATTGAATTATTAAGAAAATTTGGTTATAACGGTTATTTTGGAGATGCCAGCCGCTTGGATCTTTTATTGAGTGCAGGTGCACAGCAAGCTAAATTATTGATTGTTGCTGTAGGCGGTGCAGAAAAAAACTTAGAAATTGTTCGCTTAGCTAAACAACATTTCCCCCATCTTATTATTTTTGCACGAGCACGAAATAGACGCCATGCTTATGAATTACATAAACTAGGCGTTGATTATTTTAAACGTGAACTTTTTAGCTCTTCTCTAGAAATGACTAAAGAAATATTAAAATTTCTTGGTTATAAACAAAAAGATATACACACAAAAGCTACTGTCTTTGAAGAACATGATGAAGCAAGCCTACTTCAATCTTTTGAGTTTTTTGAAGAAGAAAAAGATTTGATTAATTTTGCACGTCAAGCTAAAGGTGAATTAGAGCGAATTTTACAAAATCACACCGTGCTTGTAAAAACTGAAGAAAAAGAAGCCTAATTAGTTCTACTTTACCTTTTGATTTTCTTTTAAATAAAGAAAAATTATGCTATAACCGCGAAATATTTTTTACCCAGTGCAGTACTTATTTAAAAATGGATTTTCGCTTTCGCGAGAATAACGTATTAGCCTTAACTTAGTACCATTACTACTTAATTTATTTAACTTTAGTGAGAACCATACAGCCTGTGAATAAAACGACATCAACAAGTCCTAAACCCATTAAAGATGCTGGTTATAACCGAGGTTTAAAAGACCGTCATGTGCAATTAATCGCATTAGGGGGCATTATTGGTTCCTGTTATTTTTTAGGAACAGGCGAAGTAATTAATTTAGTAGGCCCTGCTGTTTTTATCGCTTATATGTTAGGTGGACTAATTATCTATTTAACTATGTTGTGTATGGGTGAGTTAGCTGTTGCAATACCCATTTCAGGTTCTTTTGTGACCTACACTTCAGATTTCATATCACCCTCGATTGCTTGCGGTGTAGGATGGTCTTATTGGATTAGTTGGGTAGCCTATATTCCTGCAGAATGTGTAGCGGGCGGCATTATCATGGAGATGTTCACTGGAGTAAATGGATATTTATGGGCCATTTGTTTTGGATTATTAATTACTTATATCAATCTAGCTAAAGTTGATACTTTTGGCGAAATTGAGTTTTGGCTTGCCCTAATCAAAATCATTGCTCTTTTAGGTTTTGTTATTTTAGCGCTACTTATTTTCTTTGGCATTATTCATGACAGTAATTCTCAAGGCATCGTAGGCACTAAGTACATTTTGGGTGATGGAGGGTTATTACCTAATGGAGGAATGTCGCTATTAACTGCAATGGTATTGCTTTTGGTAAATTACCAAGGCTCCGAAATTATAGGTTTAGCAGCAGGAGAGTCTGAAAATCCTGCACGTATGATTCCCCATGCGATTAGAAATGTAACGTTTAGAATTCTCTTTATTTATATTATTCCAGTTTTTTGTTTAGTACTGATTTTTCCTTGGCAAAAAGCAGGTTTATCTAATTCTGTTTTTGCAGATGCTCTTAATTTTTATGGTTTAAAATGGGCTGGACTGGTAACTAGCTTTGTTACTCTATCTGCTACTTTATCTTGTGCTAATTCTGGTTTTTATGGCACAGTTCGTTCATTAAATGCATTAGCACGTGATGGGATGGCTCCTCATGCTTTTGCTCAATTTAATAAACATTCAATCCCTCAAAATGCAGTTCTTGCAACCCTCATCGGCGTGTGGACCCTATTAGGTATAGGCTATTTCTTTGGACAAACTAAATTATATATAGCCTTGCTTCTTGTCTCAGGATTTACTGGAACTTTAGCTTGGATTTCTCTTTGCTTATCTCAAATGTCGTTTAGGAGTCGATTATATCAAGCGGGTTATAGTACTAAAGACTTACGTTACTCTACTCCTGGCTCACCTTATACTGGGATTATTGCAATAATATTAATGGCTATTGCTTTATTTTTCCTAGTATTTAATAAAGATCCAACATACAAACTTGCTTTTGGTATTGGTATTGTAAGTTTTATTGTGCCTATTCTAGTATATAAGTTGTTTGATTTAGCAAAAATCAGACGCAAAGCAGTACATTTAAAAAGCCGAGTTAAGTTTCAAGATTTATTTCCTCCTCAATAAATCATCCATTAACTTAAGTGAATTTGAGTGCAGTTCCTTTAAAACAACGAAGTAAGTTAGGTCTTAACCTAATGGTGCTACCTTAAGGCTTTATGCCAGCTTGCTACCTCCTTCACTGTCGTTAAGTTAAGAGGTTTTACACCGAAACCGTTCGGCCTGAGGAGCAGCGATAGCAGCGTCTCGATGGCTTAGCACCGCATCACGCCTTCGAGACGGAAGCTTGCCGCCTCCTCCTCAGGCCGAACGGCTCAGCGTAAAGCAGGAAAAACGTCCTTAAGGCAGCGCCATTAGGTCTTGACCCAACAAAGTTGCCCGAACGAGCTTATGCATTAATAAAAATAGAGAGATATCTGTGAATATCTCTCATAAACCGCATATTTATCTCATTTATATGCTTTGCTTTGTTGAGTCAAGACTCAACCTATAGCATTTTGCCCACTAAGTTTTAGACGAGGCGCATTTGAATGAAGCGAAGGAGTGTACACCACCAGTACATGACTGAAGCTGAGTGAGAATGCAATGAAGTATAAAGCTTAGTAGGAAATGCCATACATGAAAATATTGTCGTTTTAAAGGAACTACACTCAATGAATCCTCTCTTATGTTGCAAAAATACCCTCATTGATCTATATTTAGACAGCAAGGATAGATAATGGGATTATCTTAATATTTACATAAGATTTGCAGTCTATAATTTCAATAATTTTAATTCGGGAGCTCATTCCATGCCTAAGCCATTTTACCAGTTTCAAAATAATCAAATGATTATGAAATTTACGGATTTAGAAGGGGATTTACCTTTTCTTAAACGTAGTTTAGCTCTTTACAAAAAAGCTTATGAAGAAAAATATAAAATAACGCTTAAAGATGAAGACAATTATTTTACTATTACACAGGATAAAAATGGAAAGTCCTATATTAAATACCCAGAAAATGTTATTTGCGTCAATGTGGGCGATCTGACTGATAAATCTCGAAGCAATACAGGAAGAACAGAAGCCTATAATTTAGAACTGGTAGAAATTTTTAATAATACTCATAAAAATAATGGCGATAGAATGATCTCCATTATAGGTAATAGAGAAACTACAAAATTACGTTTAAATGAGATAGATACTGCTTTCATAAGAAGAGCATTGAGACAAGATCTTGATCTAAGCGCAGAAGATCGACTAAAAACAGGAGCTGCACGTGATCCTAAGCTTGTTTGGGTGGATGGTCCAGCAAAAACTTTTCTCACTTATATTCAATCATTACCAGAATTCAAAGATCTTAATGATAAAGACCTTTGGAAAAAATTTATTCAAATAAATGCTAATAATCCTAAGCAAATAGAAATTTACTACGCTAAATGGATGTTAGCAAACAGCTGTGGTGCTCCAGGGATATGGGATGAGCTTGCTATAGAAAGCAAAACACAAAACAATGACGTAGACACTTTAAAAACCCTTCGTTCTTTTTATGACAAAAACGGATCTTATGCAAGTTATTTAAGCCATTGCCAACTTGGTGCTCAAGTGGGAAATATACTATTTACTCATGGCGGCTTAGAGGATAATTCTTTCATGTTACCTAAATCGTTATTAACTATACTTAGTGAAGCAGAAGTGAACTCGGTACTTGAAGGTAAAAAACTTAGCGAGCTTACCAGAAAAGACGGAAGGTTAATCGCTGATAATATTCAACAATTATTAGCAGTAAGCAATTTATGGTACGATCGTATAATAGAGTTACAATTTGATAATCCTAAAAAAATTAATCTACATAAAGCACGCTCTGAATTAATTGAAATGGGCTTGCCTCGACAACGCCATAATGGCGCATCATTTATCAATATTAATATCGCTGATAAAAATGGAGCGTACGGAAATCCTCTTAATGAAGAAAGCCATAATAAACTTAAAAACTCTGATTTAGATAAAAATGTCTTTATTCTAGACCATGGCCATTTACCTGCAGAACAGGAGCGAATTGGTGTGGATGGAGATTTACTTCATATTGATACCGATACCTGTAATTATCGTAAAGGTGAAGCGGCAGTAGCTACGACTTATTATAAAGAAAATGATTTAATATACGTTGACTTACAACGAATAGATCAAAAAAACAACCACCACCACGTTTCTCTTACAGCTAGAACTAGAGATGGAAAGTTAGTAGGCGGATACGGCCTTCACAATCCTCTTTCGTTTATTGGGCAACAAATTAAACTTAGCGAAACGGATAAAGGCTGGAATATAGTCAACTATAAACCTGAAGAGGATTCTTTCGAACTGTTTAAACAAAATGGTCCACCTACCTTTAGCCCAGAATTAAAAACAGTCTCTGCTTTTACAATTTATCAATTACCTGAAATTTCAAAATTATTAAGTCCAGCTGATAGTGCTGAGGTGCAAAAACAAGCGGCTAATAAAACCGAGCAGATAATAGCTAGAGCAGAAAAAGCAATACAAGAGTTAGAAGAAGTTAACAAAAGAATAGAAAATGAAACAAACACTGCTTTAAATAAAATAGATACTATTTTAGCAGCGCTCGAAAAAGATTCGAAAGAAATCCCTCATCATTTAACAGACGCTCAAATGTCAATGGATAGATTAATAGCCAACCTTAAATATGCACGAAGTTGTTACGAGTATAATATAAAAGATTCGGGAATTGACAATGCCAATGTGTTGTTTATAAATCAGTGTGATTCTTATATCAAATTAGCCACACCAAACCTTGAAAAAGAATTAGGTTGGGGTCAATACCTAGGAAATCTCTTAAAAATGCTTGGCAATGCTGTCATTGCAGTTGGAAATAGTATGAGTTCAACTAAGAGCAGCTTCTTTACGCTTGATAAATCACAATCTCAAGAAGTGATTGAGAAAGCAAGAGGTGAACTAAAAAATGCCTCAAATTTAAAATAAATCAAATAAATAGGTGTTGGATGATTCTAATCCAACACCTATTATTACTTTCTTTGCACGCCATTAACCGTTCACACTCTTTTAATCAGTAACCAGGTAATAGGTCAGGGGTAGTTAGCAAAGACTAAAGATTTTTGCCCTGAAAAATA
>CAMFHA010000069.1 GCA_945952115.1 uncultured Legionella sp.
ACGCACACTCCTCAGCGCGAACGGCTATAAAAATTCCTTAACTTAATGGCAGTGGCGGGACGTCGAAATCTGAAATGTCAACAGACTCTAATGAGTTTCGACCTTTAATCAACTACTTTGCTTGCTTTTAAAATTAATACTCACTAAAAAGAAACCATGTAAGATCGTGGTTGTTGGTGGACTAATCGCTCTACTGTGTTTTTATTAAGACCCATCGCACCACTTACTGCCCCTTTATTTAAGTGTTGAGCACCATCTAGCAACGATATTTCATGGATATCTTTTGCAGCACCAAAGGTTTCATAAACTTCCAAATTATTTGTTCCTATATTTAAGAAACTATGAAATGTAGCTTCTGGAAGATAAATTAAATCGCCTGGTTTTATTATAGCGCGATATGATTTTCCATCATTATCCATCATCATAAAGAAGCCTTCTCCTTTAGAAACATATAAAAAAGTATCGCCTGCAGTATACCAATGAGGTAAACGTAATGTTCCAGGTTTCAAGATAGTTTGTTGAAGAGACATTTTTTGCATTTTTGTATTATTATTAGCATCAATACGCTTAATTGAACCTAATTCACTTTGATAAACAGGTTCAATGGTGGAAAAATTACTGGAATAAGGGCTATTAGAATCAACTCGCTCAAGATCAGAAGACGGATCAAAGCTACTTAAACGATCTACATTCGAGTTTTTAATATTTTGAATCTCTGACTCAGTCAGCCCAGTAGATTGAGCCAAAATAGCATCGGGTAGCATAGCCCACGCTTGTTCAAATTGTACATCGGCTGTGTTAGGGGCATTATAAGCTAAGATAAAAGTTAACTCTTCTTTACCTGCATTTTCAAGTGAATGTAAAGCTGCTTGAGGGATAATCCAAGTACTATTGGAATTAACAGTAAACACTTGTTTTTCGCCAACACCTTCCCATATCGTTACTCGCATTGTTCCTGTTAAAACTGTACCTACTTCAACTGCATTCGCATGCCAATGGGGCACACGCATTCCTTGTTCTAGCAAATTATAATAAAACAATTGCCCGAAATTATCAGAAGGAAATTGACTAGCATTTTCTGCAATCCGAGTTCCATAATTATTTTTGTTAATTTGTCCTTGAGTAAAAAGATTTATACGATAAGGAAATATAGGCGATAGTTGTTTTTTTTGCGCCTCAACAAATTGCGTTATTTTATCTCCCTTTTTTTGTTCTAGATTAGCTGAATCAGCAAATGTTGAGTTAGTTGCCAACACAATATAACCTAATGCTATTAGAGAAATTTTTTTCATATAATATCCTTATGTATGTTCTAATAAGAAAAATCCATTCTTTATAAAAATAGCATAAGAAAAAGAAATTCACAGGACTTAGGAAAAACCCAAAGATCGAGTCAAAAGTAGACTTCTCAAGGATAATAATTAAGCATTAACAAAGGAATAAGTGTGCCATTGATAGAAGTATCATAAGGTGCAATTTTCCAAATAAAAATTCCTTTTAGAGCAAGGGAGGGATTTATATGATAAAGAACAAAACCAGCAATAGCTGGATCTATACTGGTTGAGTTTGAAGTACTAAAGGAAGGAGGATTAGGAGCTATTGTTCTTACACTAAGAGGAACATTCGTTATAACGCCACCTCCAGCTAAAAACCATTTTAATCGTGACTGAGGATTAATTACATAATCAACAAAGCCCAGGATAATTTTTTCTGATCGAGCAACTCGGAGTCCAGGTGTAATTCGCGTTTTAGCAAAAACTTGGTTGAAATCCAGTTCATAACCAAATTTTGATTGATCCGTACCTAATTTTGATCCAAATCCAAAACGCATCCCGTTAAAATTATTAGGATAAACATTGACTGGATTGTAGGTAAAAGATGGAGAAATATCGTTTATTGTAACCCATTGTGATTGGTAAAGCTCATGAGTTAATGAATACCCTGCTGTAAGATAAAAATCTTGCTTCGGCTGCCAATTTAATGATTCAGCAAATAAATTTTGAAGATAAAAAAGAACAAAAAAGAAAACAGCATAGGTAGATTTAAGGGCAACGTCCATCTTTAAACTTATAAAATCCTTCGAGGCACTGACTATACAAAAAAAATAAAATAAATTCTAGAGAAAGAAGGACTTAAATAAAAGAACTCAACTCAGATTTTTGACTTATCTCTTCCAGCTGATGCAATGCATTATTAAATTCCTCGCTACTCATTATCAAGATACTATCTATTAAGGCATCATCAGACCATTTTTTAAATTCAGCTTCAGAAACACTAGTATTTTTGTTGGCAAGTTGAACGAAAGCCCAGAGGATAAGAAAATCTTTAACCACTAAACCATAAACAATAAAGCGAAGATATTCTATGTAATGTGTCGATTTAAAATCAGAAGAATTAAAGTACGAGCTAAGCAAATCATTTTTTTGTTGCTCGTCTAATCCTGCTAAACTGGAAAAATAAGCTAAATCCCACATAGCGTCATGATTTCCTGAATATTCCCAATCAATAAGCCAAATTATACCTTCGCTCAACAGAAAATTATTATAGTAAGCATCATTATGACAAGGAACTTGTTGAATAGTTAATTGCTTAAATATCTGTGCAATTTGTTCTACATGTTCTTTGATTGGTTGATATTCCTCTGGTAAAACCAATTTGCTCTTTTCAATCAGAGCATACAGCCCTTTGTTACGTTCAAAAATATTAACGTCATTATGAAATTTTTTTGTCGAATTATGTAAGGTTCTTAATTGTATAGCAATCTTGGAAAGATATTCTGGATGTAATCTTAATTGTTCCGGCGTCATGGGTTGAGGAGAAGATAAATATAAAGAAAGTTGCTGCCCTTTTTTGTCACTATAAATAATGCGAGGATTTAACCCAAGCTCCGCTGCTTGAGTAGCATTATGCCATTCTGCAAAGCGATCAATAAAAGATTCAGTCCCAATTCCAGCTATACGTGAAATATAAACCTCTCCATCTTTTTTGCTTAATTTATAACTTGTATTTGAATAACCTCCATTTAACCTAATATAAGAAAAATTATCAGGACTAGCAAAAATAGAAGAAGGTTTCACTATATTTTTATAGATCAATATGCGTTCATCAGCAATAGCTTTTAGCTCAGCATAATTTGTTTCTAATTCGGTTTTCCATTGAGGAGCTACTTCAGGCAAGGTACAGGAAATTTCTTCAGATCCTAAAAAACCCAGAATAACCTTACTTAATTTATTATCTATTTTTTTATCTGTCGAAGTTTTTTTAAATAACAAATCAAACATCTTAAATTTCTCAGTAATGGCCTATTATTGGGGTAACTCAGCAAAATAGTTTACTGTGTTTAGTTTATCTTCCCATGATGCTCGGCTCGCATAAAAAATATGTGCTGTTGGTTCTAAAGAGCAATGCTCATCTAGGCTTCCCGCAGGTAAAACCACTTGAGAACCTTCTAATCGCGGTACGGGACTACCACAAGTGCTGCAAAACGCGCGCGTTTTCCTAGTATTTTCCAAGGCAAAAAAATTTATATTGCTTTCTCCTTTGCTCCAATGCAATTGAGCCTCATTAAAAAAGACAGTCGAGGCATGAATACTTCCCGTTTCTTTTCTGCAACGACTACAATGACATAAATACATCGCTCCAGGAGTTGGACTTGTAATTGAGTAACAACAGGCACCACAAAGACATTGACCAGTATATTGTTTCATTTAATTCCCCTAACTTATTTTGAATCCATTAGCTGCTAGTAGCACTTTAATGAATGTATTAAACTATAAACCTAGAAAAAGCAATTGAGGGCTACTTTTGGGGTGCGGTTTTTCTAGGTTAAAATATCAAGCAAGGATCCAAGCAATGTTTTTTCACCAAATTCAAGTAAAAAAAACTATTCTATGGTATTTCATTGTTTTCATATTATTGCTTGGCATTAATTGCGAATCTTTTAAACAATTTTACGAGCATCGCTATTTTACTTATGAACAAGATGCTTACATGCATTTAGTTATTGCTCAAGACTTTATTGCCCATCCCAATTTATATAATCATTTTAATTCTAGAATAAATACACCTTGGGGAGCAGATACTCATGGATGGACCAATTTAGTAACGCTTCTACTCGTCGGAGGAGCTTTTCTTTTAAAACCTTTTTTTACTCTCCATAAAGCGCTTTATCTATGGGCTTTTTTTCTACCTATTCTTGCAAATGCATTGGCTCTATGGGCAATAGTATGGGCCATTAAACCATTAAAACCTAGTTTTTATCAAAAAATATTTATAGTACTTGCTTTTTTGATCAATCCTTTTTTACACAGTTATTTTCTTCCTTTACAAGTAGATTATGATTTTTTATTAATCACCCTCAGTATTGCTTATTGGGGATTTTTTCTAAGAGTGCTCACCACGGAATCCTGCAAAAAATCTATTTTATCGGGATTAACAGCCTGCCTAGGATTATGGACTAGTATAAGTTTCATACTTCCTTTGCTATTTAGCCTAGGATTTTTATTTTATCAAAATTTAAATGATAAAATAAAAAATATAACTATTTATACTCTTTTAGCTTCCTTAATTATTTTTTTAATTCCTATTATTTGTTTAGAACAAAATCCTTTTTTTTCTCAATGCTTTGATACTATTTCCATTGTTCATTTATCGTTTTTTAGTATGATTCTAGTACTCTATACCCTTTATCAATTGCTCTCGCCTTCTTCATTATTTTTAAAAACTACTTTGATTATTATCTTGAGCCTTATCTTATTTTATCTTATGAATTGCTTATTCCCCGGTTTTTATTTAGGTCCTTATAATCATGTTTCGGCTTTTGTGCTCAAGCATCTTTTCCCTAATGTTTCAGAATTTCATTCGCCCTTTGCTATAAACAATGCGCTTGCTCTAGCCTTATTGTGTTATTTTTTTATTGGTGCAGGCTATTTTTATTTTTTAGCATTAACTGAAGGTTTATCATCACCCTATATTTTTCTCTTATGTTCTGCTGTTTTTATGACTGTATTAACAGCTTACATGTACCGTTGGTGTATTTATTCCCTACCCTTAAATATTTGGTTAATCTCTTTTTGGATCAAAGATTTTGAGCCGAATAAGCCTCTATGGAAATTTTTCATTTTTATATTAAGCCTTTGTTCGCCTAATTTAATTCTCATTTTGGCAAAAGGATATGCCAATCCGCAACAGCAACATTGTGAAGATCAATTACATGAAATGCTCATTCAGAAATTCTTTGATCAATCCCAATTTACTCATGATAAGAGTTTATTGATTCACAGCAATTATGGCCCGCTTATTTTATATAGTAGTCATTTTTCAATAGTAGCCAGTAATGATCATCATAACCCTAATGGAGTCAAAGACAGCTTTTATTTTTTTAAAGGAAGAGAAGAACAAGCCAAAAATATTGTAGATAAAAGGCATATTAATCTTTTATTGCTTTGTCCAAAGGGCTATTCTTTAGGCTTTAATCCACAAACCAGTAATTGGTTAAAGCCTGTACCTCTTCCAAGCAAATATTCTGCATGGCAGCTTTACAGAACTAGTAATTAAAATAAAATCCATGGGTTTAAAATTACACTATGATTATTAAAGAAATTTCTATTGGCCAATTACAGATCCCTTTAATTCGTCCCTTTATCACTGCCGTTCGTCGTACCGATTGTGTTGATGATGTAGTTATTATGCTTAAAACAAATACTGGAGCCATTGCGTATGGTTCTGCAGCTTCTACCCCAGCAATTACTGGTGATAATATAGAATCCATTATTCACGCTATTCAAACCACTCTTGCTCCTCCCTTAATTGGAAAAAACATTAGTGAATTAAATAATTTATTACAGATGACCGAGCAAGCAATGCCGGGAAATACTTCTGCAAAAGCTGCTATTGATATAGCGCTTCATGATTTATTTGCTCAATATTGTGGCCTTCCTCTTTATCAATTATTAGGAAGCAATAAAAATACTATTGAATCATGCATTACAATTAGCGTTAAAAATAAAGAAGCAATGCTCAATGATGCTATAGAATTCATAAATCAAGGTCATAAAGTCTTAAAAATAAAATTAGGACTTAATCCAGAAGATGACCAACAACGCATACACTTTCTTCGTACCCATTTAGGAAACAATGTTTCTTTATTAGTAGATGCTAATCAAGGTTGGTCTTACTCAGACAGTTTAAACATGATTCACTATTTTGAAAAACAACAATTAAATATTACTTTAGTAGAACAACCTGTGTCAGCTAAAGATAAAAATTCATTAAAAAAAATAACCCATCAAGTAAATTACCCTATTATTGCTGATGAAGCTTGCTTTTCACCAGAAGATGCTCTTGATTTAGCGCAGTTGAATGCGTGTAATGGCCTAAATATTAAATTGATGAAATCAGGTGGTATTGCTAATGCACAAGCCATTTATCATATTGCTCATGCTGCTCATATGCAGATCATGGCTGGCTGTATGTTAGAATCTCCCATAGGCGTTGCTGCTATTAGTAGTTTTGCCTTGAGTAAACCTAATATCGTTTATGCTGATTTAGATCCTATATTCTTAATTCGCGATAATTACGTTTTAGGAGGCGCTCAAAAAATGAGTAATAAAATTGTTCTTGCGGATAAACCTGGTTTAGGAATTGAGGGATTTTCACAAGGATTTAAGCTAATTAGGGCGTTGAATTAATGGTCTTTTACTTTGAACTTTCAAGTCTTTTAATTATTATTCTTTATATAGTCTTATTGTTTCGTAACGTTGATCCTCTACTTGCCACAGGAATTAGTGTAGCCCTTGGCTTTCTATGGAATGGCAGTAATCCTATTGAGATTGGAACTACCATGGCCAATGCCTTAAGTTCCTTTATGGCCTTAATTGGTTTTATTATTATGCTGGGCCGTGGCTTAGGTGAAATTTTAACTTACACACAAATCAATCATACTTTAGTTCATTACATTGTTTATAGCATAGGAATTAATACTCAACGACGAGCTAAAATAGGAATTGTGCTGTCCTCTTTTACTATTGTAGGCTTATTAGGGACTCTAGCTGGAGGGTTAGCAATTCTTGCACCGAGTTTACGGCCTATTGCTGGCTCTGTAGGTTTATCTCGTCCTTCTTTAGCTGTATTAATGCAAGCTTCAGCTGAAGAAGCGTTAATACTTGGTCCATTTGCTCCCCCTGTAATAGCTTTACTTGGCATCACTGGATTAAGCTATGGTCAAGTTATTTTATATGCTTCACTGCCAATTGCTACTATTACCTTAATTACCACGTGGATAATGGCTAATCGCCTGCAAAAACAATACAGCCAAGAATTATGCGAAAATAAGGATAGTGCAGAGCCATTTACTCCAAGCAAACAGCATAAGAAAAGCCTTCTATTGTTTTTGAGCACTTTTTTTGCTTGCGTTCTTTATGGCTTAATTAATCAAGCAAAAACTTCTTACGTTATTTTTGTAATGCTATTTTTAGCATTAATCACAGGATTAGCGAGTCATTTACGTTTTAAAACAATAATTAATTTATTCATTAAAGGAATGCAAAAAAATGTCTCTCTCTTTTTATTATTTATTTTATTTGATCCCTTTATGAATTTACTGCAACAAGCGGGCGGTTTTCATGCGCTCACAACACTTTTAACCCCATTAATTCATTGGGGAGGAAAACCTATTCTTTCCATATTAATTGGTTTTACAGGCGCTTTTGGAATGCCAGGCGCAGCAGAAGCAACAATAAAAATGCTTTATCAACTATTTAATCCTGCCGTTATTGAAACTCAACTTCCATTACTTAGTTTTGCTCTAGCCATGATTTTTGCAACTCGAGTTACGAATTATGCTTACCCTGGAGCAAATATGTTTGCGGCTATGGGTTTTGCAGGAAGTGACAATATGAAAGCAATGATGAAGAATGGGTTAATGGTAACTTTAGTGCAAGTATTATTTTTAATCTTGTATAGCATATTAGTATTAAGTTAACGTGAATTCGAGATAAGAACTATTCCCCAAAATTGCATCTTGAAATATTTTGGGTATATTGTCATCATAAAAAAAATAGCTTACTTTAATGAATAATCTCTAATCTCTTCGTTAACTCACTGAGGAGATTATTTGTAACCCTTGAACAAATTAAGCCTAAAAAAGGAAATAATTCATATGGATAAAAAAAAACAATGGCTTAGTGCGCTAACACTTTTATGTATGAATGCGTTAAGTGCACATGCAGAACCCCCAACCTCAAGCTATATGCCAGTAGTAATTAAGGAAAGTTTTTCCGATAGTGTAAAAAAAATGGAAGCGGACAAAGCAGACATTTTAAAACGCCATCAAGAGCTACTAAATCAGCGTTATGATTTAAGTAATAAACCCTCTACAACAATTAAAATGAATGGTGGAAAAGCAGTCCAAGAAGGAGTACGAGTTAAATTGCCTTCTGGAACAACATGGGAGGCTCTATCAAAAATGACTCCTGAAGAAATAAAGGCAAAAAATTTATTTCCTAAAGGATTTTTACCCCTACCTCATCCAAATCAAGCAGAAGGAGGAATGTTATTTCCTCAATTTGAGATTGATGAAATTAAGAAACAAGAACAGCGTGATTTAACACGGTTTGATTTAGATTTTGATATTCCTGAGCATTTTCTTCCTAACTTTCCAGCACCCATTTATTTAACGACACACACTGAGTTAGGTGATGTTTCTCAAGGAAAAGTCGTTACTCTAATGAACTATTTTGAGTTATTTAATGGCCTATTAAACCCTAAACAATTAGAAGGACTGCGTTTACTGGTTACTCCTTTTCCTCAACAGCAATTTAACCAAACAGACGATCGAAGAACACTAATACCAAGTCGAGGCGTAAGTTGTTTGGATTGCCATACCAATGGTCATACGAATAAAGCAACTCATTTGGTAGGTGATATTAGACCTCAAGATCATCGTCATCGTATTAATACACCCAGCTTAAGAGGGGTAAACATTCAACGCTTATTTGGATCACAAAGAGCATTAAAAACGATAGAAGATTTCACCGAATTTGAGCAAAGAGCGGCCTATTTTGATGGAGATCCAGTTATTGCAACCAAGAAAGGGGTAAATATTCTTGAACGCGGAAGCCAAGTCCACTTCATGGCCGAATTTCAAGAGCTTCTCGATTTTCCCCCTGCCCCTAAATTAAAATGGGATGGTAAGTTAGATCCAAAAAAAGCTAGTGAAGCTGAATTAAGAGGACAAAAATTATTCTTTGGAAAAGCGCAATGTGCAACTTGCCATACTCCACCTTACTATACCGATAACAGCATGCATAATTTACAAGCAGAGCGTTTCTTTAACCCAGAATTAATTAATGGACTTATGGAGTTAGGTGATGGCCCAATCAAAACTTTCCCATTACGTGGAGTTAAAGATAGTCCGCCTTACTTACATGATGGTCGGTTATTAACTCTGGATGATACGGTTGAATACTTCAATCTCATACTTGAGCTGCAATTAAATAAACAAGAAAAACAAGATTTAGTCGCTTTTATGCAGGCATTGTAAATAATTTTCTCAATAGACAAGGCAATTGCCTGAGCTATTGAGATCTAGTTTTATAAAATCTATTAACCCCAGTTCGGAGTTTAAGGCATAAAACTCCGAACTGAGGTTCTATTAAGGGATTATCAATGTTAAATTATCTTTTTGTTGTTTTAGCCTTATTTTCTTCTTTTGTATGGGCTCAAGAACGTGAAATTGCTATTACAATGGATGATTTGCCGCTTGTCGCTTCTAAAATGAATAATGACGCAAATCGTCAACGCTCCACAGAGCGTTTTAATAATATTGTGCAAACTTTTGTGCACTATAAAGTCCCTGCAACTGGCTTTGTAATTGCTGGGGCAATTGCAAAAGGACAATGGGCTTTTCTTGAACAATTTCGCAATGCCGGTTTAATGTTAGGAAACCACACTTATTCTCATTATAATTTAAATACAATGAGTGCGGAAAAATATATTGCTGATATAGACCGTGCCGATAAAATTCTTACTCCAATTATGACCTCGCCTAAATATTTCCGTTATCCTTATTTAGCTGAAGGTAATAAAACCACTAAACCTCAAGTTTTAAATTATTTAAAAGCCCATAATTACACGATAGCACCCGTCACCATTGATAGTAAAGATTTTGCTTTTAATGAGCGTCTTTATAAAGTTCCTTATCACTCTAGAGAACAATATATTCAAAAAATAAAACCTGAATATTTAGCCTATATTTGGAAACAAACTCTAAGAGCAGAACAACGCGCATCCTCTTCTGAAGACAAACAAATTTTGCTTATTCATGCTAATCTTTTAAATAGTTATTTATTAGCCGATATTTTAGAAATGTATCAAAAAAATGGTTATAAATTCATTAGCTTAACAGAAGCTTTAAAAAAGCCAGCTCCTCCACTTGTGTTTCCAATGGAGAAAAATAACCAAGAGGATAACAAAGTGAAATAGACTTCTTTCGACACAGCCATTAACGGCCAATCTCTGCTGAAAAAAGTGCTTCTAAATGCTCATGTACACTGTGCTTTTTCAGCAGACTTTGTCTCGTTACTAGCAATACTGAAAGAAGTCCAATGAATTACTCTGCTTGAATTAATTCCCGTAAGACCGTAGTGGCATAGGCACCTGCGGGTAAAGAAAAAGACAAAAGAACACTATCCTTATCCAATTCATAGTGAAATTGCTCCACATGCAAAATATTTGCGCGCCAAGCCTCTTCTAGGCCATGCTGTATTAAACTATCAATCCAAACTAACCATGGGGCGCACACTTTATCAATTAATGCAGCGGCGTCTTCTTTTACTTTATGTTTGGATTTTCCTGGCAAAGGACTAGCTGGAGAAAGATCTTTTTCTTTAACTCGCTTTATTAAAACCTCATCAACCTCTTCAGCTACAAAAATACTATTAGAGCCGCTTAATTGCAGCACATCACCTGGAATAATACTATTCCAGGCTCCCTCTTCTACACGCTTGGCTAAAACAAGGTTAAAAAGCCATGAGCGAGCAGCAGAATAATAAAGTCCTTTTAAAAATTTATCTTTAACTTTACGTCCTTGTATTAACATCTCCTCTGCTCGCACTAAATTCGCACTTTGACGGCCAAAGCGTTGTTCACCAAAATAATTAGGCACGCCAAAATCAATTATTTTTTGTATGCGTTCTTGAAAATTATCTTCGCATTGCAGGTTTTGTAAACGAATAACAAAGTTATTACCCGTTAAAAAACCCGGTTTTAATTTTTTATTGTGGCGAGTAGACTTTAATATTCGCCAACCAGGAGCAGATAATTGCTCAATCTCTGGAATAATCTCTCCAGGAGCATGAATACTCAACCATTGGGTCGTTAAAGCATGTCTGTCTTTTAAACCAGCATAACTAATTAATTTAGGAGATTTATTAATAAGACGAGCTAAAGAGCGAATTACTTCTTCAGTATTTAGACCACGTTTTTCAACTTGGATAAGAATATGTTCCCCTTCTCCAGAAAAAGACTCATTAAAAAATTCATGGACTTGAAAATCTTCAGGAGTCGTCTTAAAAGACGCTTTTGTTTGAGGATTGCCATAAGCATAAGGATAATTTAAACAATACATAACTTAATACGAAAATAAAAAAAGACAAGTATAGCAAAATTAACTGCCCTCATAAAACTTCTTGTTTTTACAAAGTGCGTTTTTTTTACAAGCCCGTCATCCTGGGCATAACCCGCCCAATTAGCCCTAAGTTTTACTTGACATACTACAAGCCCTAAATACTTCTCATTGAAAATACTAGGAATTTTTGATAAAAAAGATTATTCTTTTTCAACAACAAATAGGCAAGTCTGACTTACTTATTTCTCTTTCTCGGCTTTATAACAGGATGTTTATGAATAAATTAAAATTATTTGTTTTACCCTTATTAATGTCTTCCACACTCTACGCACAAGCACCAAATCAACTCTATGCTGCAATTGATGGTGGAGTCTTTCAAGGTAATTTTAATAATAATTATTATGATCAAACCGATGTTATTCCACAAAATATTAGCAATTTGTCTTTACAAAATGGTTATACTGGTGGATTAGCAATTGGCTTTGTTCATACTTTAAATAATTCCTCTTTTTTAGCCTTAGAGCTGTCAGGAAATTTAGACAGCAATTCAGCCTTATTTCAAAGTGGTGCGGCGAGTACAGCTTTTTCTGATCAAATTAAAATGCGTCATCATGTCGATTTTACTCTTATTCCAGGGTTGATAACCCTAGGATCTTATTTTCCTTATTTGAAATTAGGTGTTTCTTATGCTTCTCTACGAGATAATTTAGTCTCTCCTGTAGGTTATAACCCTGTCATGACTCCGTATTATAATAATAAAAGTATTTATGGATTTGCTGCTGCTTTAGGAGTAAAACATGCTATTGGTGAACATTTAGGTTTATTTTCTGAAGTTGGCTATCATGATTATGGCAATATAAATCTTATTGGTTTCGAGAATTTTTCTGCAACATATACTCATTCAACTAGATTATGTTCATATAGTTTAGTAGTCGGCGCTTCCTATGCTATTAATGTTTAAAAGGTGGGAACATGAACTATAAAGCAATTGCATTACTAGTTTTTGGTTTACAAATTAGTCATGCAGAAGAACGCTATACAACGAATGAAGGAACATACATTATTCCCGATTCGAATAAGGTTGAATTAACCAGTGGCACCCCTAAAAGGGTACATAACAATTTGATTTTATTTCAAGCTTTTGATCATCATAAACCACCAAAAACCTGTGAAACACCAGCTTCTTTAGCTTGTGTTTATGGCTTAACTAAACAAGTACCTGGCTGTCCTATAAAAGGAACTACTATAGTGCCTACTGGCGGCTGGGGTACAATCGCTGTAGTTGAAGCTTATAATAATCCCTATGCAGAAGATGATTTAAAAAAGTTTTCTGAAGAATTTGGTTTACCTCTTTGCACTACAGCTAATGGTTGTTTTAAAGTTGTGCATACAGGAAACCACGTTCCTCCTTATAATGAAGCTTCAGCCGATGAACATGTGTTAGATATTGAATGGGCACATGCTATGGCTCCTAATGCACACATCATTATGGTAGAAGGCCAAAATGAATCCTTTGAAGAACATATGAAAGCTATTCAGCTAGCTAGTCAGCAAGTAGCGGCAGCGGGTGGCGGCTTAGTTTCAATTAGCTGGAGTGTTTCTGAGTTTCCTCAAGAAAAATCCTATGACTCCTATTTCAAAACTCCAGGAATTGTATATATTGCTAGTAGTGGAGATTATTCCGCACCTGCTCGTTATCCTAGTACCTCACCGTATGTAATTTCTGCAGGAGGAACTAGTGTTATTCGCGATGCAAACGGTAATTTTCAAATGGAAACTGCCTGGAATACAAATCCTAATTCGCCTATAGGACAAAAATCAGGAGGTAGTGGCGGACCCAGTTTATATGAACCACGACCTGCTTATCAAAACTCAGTCATGCGTATTGTCGGAAAAGCACGCGGAACACCTGATATCTCATTTGATGCTGATCCACAAACCGGTGTTTGTGTTTATTCAACTGCACATGGTGGCTGGTTAAAAGATGGAGGAACCAGTGTGGCCGCGCCTGCATTAGCAGGGATTATTAATTCAGCTAATAGACGCGCAAAATCAACCCAAGAAGAACTTAACTATATCTATACCAATGCTATAAAAAATTATCATGTTTATTGGCATGATATTTTAGAGGGATATAATGGCTTTCCTGCTTTAGTCGGTTATGATTTTACCACAGGATTAGGTAGTCCAAGAGGATATAAAGGTAAATGAGTAAAAGGCCACCCTGCACTCCACTGCCATTAAGTTAAGGAATTTTTATAGCCGTTCGCGCTGAGGAGTGTGCGTAAGCACACGTCTCGAAGCGTTACAGTGAAAGGCTTCGAGACGGCCTAAAGGCCTCCTCAGCCCGAACGGTTACGATGTGAAATTCCTTAACCTAATGGCAGTGACCCTGCACTCCCCTAATCACTCTCTTTTTCAGAATTGTCATTCCCGCTTTTCGCGGAAATGACAGATGATGCTCCTTAGTGCATTAATGGTGAATAATGAGAAACACTGGCTTTTGTTGTTTTTCTTACGCCTTGTTTTGAAAAAAATAAGGGCGGCAAACGAACTCCTGATTTTGCAGCGTGTTGATTTTTTTGACTCACTAACTCTTTGTCCTCATTACTTTCTTTTTTATAATTTGGAGATGGTTTAAATTTATATAAATGCGCTTTTTGATTTGCTGTGTAATTTTGTTTAATAGGAGCTAAGATAGGCTTTGTTAATAATGTTTTTACCTCCATCAAATTACCATCAAAAATTCGTTTAATCACTTCGTTTGCAACGTCTACAGACTTTAGTTGTGCTAATAACTCCTCATCTTGAAAATTATTTTGCCATAACAAAGCTGCGGCATGAGCAATTTTTGGATTCTGGCTTGTAATTAAAGTAATTAAGGTTTTATTTTTTAAGGCATCATTCAAATGAACACTAATTCCTACAGAAACTAAACATGCGATTAAACGTATTTGATTAGCCAACTCCTGATAAGAAGGGGCAATAGGTGCTAATTGGTAAGCAATCAATGCAGAGGCAAGCCTCATTTGCATCATGACATCATTTTTATCATCTCGATTAAAATATAACCCTAAAACAGCACTTGCTAAAATTGGATCTCGCATTTTTTCACCATGCTGCTCTAATAAATTATATCGAGCTAATACTAGTAAACTTGCTAATGTAAGAGGACTTTCTTCCAATTGAGAAGCGTGCACAATAGGATGATTTAAATCATTTGCCGAAGTATCAAAAGAATTAAAAATTTTAAGTGAATTTAATATCCTATCTGATAAAAGCATTCGCATATCGAACGCTTGACCTCGTACATCTTCTTTATAACCCAAAAAACAAAATACTTTATTGGGCATATGAATAATTCTTTTTAAAGCAAGCACATCCAGTTTTCTTAAAGTAATTTCATTATTTAAAAAAGTTGCCAGATTAGGCAAATAAATTGGTGCGCCAGCATATTCTTCAGGAGCAGAATCTATATTTTTGTTTGCAAGTCCGACATCAATTAAACGCATTCTTCCACTAGAGCTTAACGCAACATTAGCCGGTTTTAGATCACGGTGAGCATAAGGAATTAACTGCCTAGAAGAAAGACCTTCATGTAAACAATAGACCAGCCAACATAATTTTATCGCTAAATCTAAACGATTGTTTATACCTAGTATTGGATGTACGCGTAAATAATCATTTAGAGAAACACCAGCATCCAGCATCACGATATATTGTTTATTCCCTATATCAACAGAACGCACTCCACCGTCTTGATATAAACCCAAATCATATAAGATCTTTAGCTCATTTTCTAAAATGTCCGTGTTTTCTGAAGTTGAAAAAGGTATCACTTTAATGGCAAAAACTTTATTAGTTAATAAAGAGCGAGCATATTTAACCTTTCCAAAAGCACCTTCACCTAAAACAGAGCCATTGCCTTTACCTAAAGCATAAATATCTTTTTCTAATTTGATGTAAGAGTTTTCTAAATGATAAATAAAATTATCATTAAATTTTATTTTTAAGTGATATTTAAGTTTCGTTCCCACGGGTTTATTTTCAAAATAGCTAATAAGCTGTTGTTTAATTTCAATGGGAAGGTTTGTAAAATAAGACATAATGTACCTCCATGTATAAGGAGGCTAGAAAAAATGACATTTCCTTGTCCAATTTATTAATATACTAAAGTTCCTTCAAAATACCAGTCCCTTAATAAGCTCTTAAGAATCTCCCGTTATAATGGACTAAGCTTTTAAAGGAATATTTATGTCCAAACATCGAATCTCGCTCCAACAATTACCCAGAAAAGATGGTGGCTTTTATCATCTTAAACCGCCGCCAAAAACATTTTTTGAAAAAATTAAAGAAATTACTGGTCGAATCATCTTCTTTCCTTACCATGTATATCAAACGTTGATTGGCCGTTTACTTTCTTATTTAGTTATCAATCCTCTCTTTCGAAAAGAAGAGCAAGATGAAGCATTAATTCTTCAAAATTCTAAATTTCCTGATCCTTTATTTTGCCAAGAAGATGAACTGTTCATTATTAATGTTTATCCCAAGAAACATATTATCACTAGAACTCTATTAAATTGGCACAATTTTCTTGTTAACTATTTCACTCCTGTGGAAATAATTAACTCATTTTTAAAAAAAATAATTAACTTATTGCCTAACAGCAAGCAATCTATCAATGATTATTTAGATAGCCTGGTTGAGCAAGTAGCCAATCAAATCGAAAGTAAAAACCCTCCTCAATTTAAAGCGAATCAAATCCATTTCCGAGGCCTAGAGAGGCTTGATGAAGATCAGTTGGCGCTTTTTTATCAAAAATTAGAGCTCCGCTTGCATTATGATTTTCGCCAAAATCAACAAAAAATTTATTTTTTTACTTTACAAACTACTGATAATGCTACATTGGATTCTGTAGAAATACGCAATACAGAAGCAATAAATCAAAATATCTCTGAACGACATTTTATTATTGCTCCAATGCCACGATCAAATAACTTTGTTGATTGGATAAAAAATTATCAAATTTATGCCAAAAATTTAGATGCAACTATTATCACTTTTAATTACCGTGGGATTGGCTTAAGTACAGGTCTTGTCACTAATCAAGAATCGCTTTACGCAGATGCTTATGCACAAGCGCAACGCTTATTAAAACTAGGTGCTCGCCCTGAAAATATAGCATTCATGGGTGAATGTTTAGGCGGAAATGTGGCAACTCATACTGCAGGGACTCTTCAAGCAGAGGGCTTGCCGGTCAAATTATTTAATGCTCGTTCATTCCGCTCTATCACAGCCATTGTTGAAGGCAAAAGCCAACCAGACAAAAAGGCTCCTTTATGGAACCCCTTAACTTGGTTAAGCTGGTTAAACTTTGCTATGGTAAAATTAGTTATTATCCCCATAATTCATTCAGCCCATTGGGAATTAAACATTGAAAAAGAATTTCAAGCAATTCCACCTCAAGATCGCGACTATCTTGTTGTGCGCTCGAAAAAAAATAATGAAGGCAATCGTTTTGCTGATGATCGGATGATTCCTCATAAAACAGCCTCCACTTACTCGCTTGTTAAACAGCAAATTAAAGCAATTCTCAAGAAAAAACAACAAGGTGCAGAACTTTCTGCATTAGAAAAAGAATGGTTAAAAGATACCCCTAAACAACATAAATTTTATGTATCAGAGAAACTGCATCAAAAAGCTTCTACAGCGAATGGCCATACAGTACATTCTAGGCTATTAGTTTCAACCAATCCTGATCAGGACAACGATCAATCTGATGGGCGCCAATATACATTTAATTTTTTTCATCGCATTTGGCCTAATAGCTCAACAGAGCCTGACCAAACTTATGACCACACTCAAGCTCTTTCAAACTCGAGTTTAGCCATTTTTCCCTAATCCGTTCGCCCTGAGGAGCGTGCATAG
>CAMFHA010000070.1 GCA_945952115.1 uncultured Legionella sp.
TGCTATGCACGCTCCTCAGGGCGAACGGATTAGGGAAAAATGGCTAAACTCGAGTCATTATGGATCCTCCAATTTTTTTGAATGACTTTAACAACTTCATTCTGGCTCGATTAGAAGCCTTTTTAAAGTGGTAGGATCCATACTATTAACCCAGTACCGAACCCCAATTGAAAATCGATCTAAGTTGCTTCACTTCGTTCGCAATGACGGCTATTAGATATTTTTTGATCACTCATGTTTTTTCCCTGACACATTTTTTCATAAGCCATTAATAATTTTTTCTGTATCTTAAACTATACTTAAATAAGATACGTTTAGAATCAATTATGGTTTTCCAAAGCCATATTAAGATATCTGGATTCATTCAGATGGTTTCTTATATAAAAGGGAGTTGTATGTCTAAAATTTTAGTTGTAGAAGATAACCCCACCAATATGACCCTTACTGTATTTATTTTGGAAAGTGCTGGTCATTATGTTTTGCAAGCGGAAAATGCTGCCATCGCTATGCAAATGGCTCTTGAAGAACAGCCTGACCTTATTTTCATGGATATACAGCTACCTGATATTGATGGTTTAGAAGCTACACGACAATTAAAAACAGATCCTGTTACTCGCAATATTCCTATATATGCATTAACAGCTTTTGCCATGAAAGGTGATAAAGAGCGAATTAGCGCTTCAGGTTGTGATGGATACATATCAAAACCTTTTAGTCATAAAGAGTTGCTTGATGTAGTACAAGCAGTTTCATCTACTCAAAAACATTAAAGGATAATTTTAATTAAGTATTTTTATTTTTTTGATTCTCGGGGGAGAAATGGCTGAGCCAGCTAATAAATCTAAAGAAAAGGGATTAGATACTGAATTATTGTTACGCACTTTAATTGCCTTTAAACGCGGGGATTTTTCTGTTTGTATGCCCAATGATTGGACGGGTATAGAAGGAAAGATTGCTGATACACTCAATGAAATTATTGATATGACTAAGCGGACTGTCGAAGATTTTGCTCGTGTTTCTCAAGCAGTGGGAAAAGGAGGAAAAACCGATGTGCGTTTGTCCGTGTCTAATTTACATGGATCATGGGCTGATTTAGTAGAATCGAGTAATGTTTTAGTTGAAGATCTAGTTAGTCCCTTAAATGAGATGATGCGAGTTATTAATTCAGTATCCACAGGTGATTTATCTCAACGAGTTCCTATCGAAGTGAATGATAAAAAATTAAAAGGGCAATTTTTAAAATCAGCTGAGATGGTTAACAGCATGGTGAACCGTTTAAGTACTTTTGCTTCTGAAGTAACTCGTGTTGCACGCGAGGTGGGAACAGAAGGTAAATTGGGAGGACAAGCTGACGTCCCTGGCTTAGCGGGTACCTGGAAAGATCTTACTGATAATGTGAATTCAATGGCTGGTAATTTGACGGTCCAATTACGTGACGTATCTAAAGTCGCGACAGCAATTGCTCAAGGTGATTTGGGACAGAAAATTACTGTGGACGTAAAAGGTGAAATTCTACAAATTAAAGATGTAATTAATACAATGGTGGATCAGCTTTCCACTTTTTCTTCTGAGGTAACCAGGGTTGCACGTGAAGTAGGTTCAGAAGGAATGTTGGGAAGTCAGGCTGATGTGAAAGGAGTTGCTGGAACTTGGAAAGACTTGACCGAGTCAGTAAATTTCATGGCAGCCAACTTAACGAGTCAAGTACGTAATATTGCCCAGGTAACTACGGCTGTGGCTCAAGGTGATTTGGGTAAAAAGATTACTGTACAAGCCAAGGGTGAAATTATGGAGCTTAAAAACACCATTAATATCATGGTGGATCAGCTCAATGCATTTGCTTCAGAAGTAACTCGTGTGGCTCGAGAGGTAGGTACTGAAGGAAAATTAGGAGGACAGGCGAAGGTAGAGGGTGTTGGCGGCACTTGGAAAGATTTAACAGAAAGCGTAAATGGTATGGCAGCTAACTTAACGAGTCAGGTGCGTAACATTGCTCAAGTAACTACTGCAGTAGCCACCGGTGATTTAAGTAAAACCATTACAGTTGAAGCTAAGGGAGAAATTTTAGAATTAAAAGATACCATCAATACGATGGTTGAGCAGCTTTCTACCTTTGCTTCTGAGGTAACTCGTGTGGCTCGCGAAGTAGGTACTGAAGGAAAATTAGGAGGACAAGCAGAGGTTAAAGGAGTTGCTGGTACCTGGAAGGACTTAACAGATAATGTAAATTCTATGGCAGGAAATCTAACTGACCAAGTACGAAACATTGCAGATGTAACCACCGCTGTAGCTCAAGGTAATTTAAGTAAGAAAATTACCGTAGATGTTCGTGGAGAGTTTTTACAGCTTAAAGAAACGATTAATACAATGGTGGATCAACTTTCAACCTTCGCTTCTGAAGTGACAAGAGTGGCACGAGAGGTAGGTACCGAGGGTAAGCTTGGTGGACAGGCTGAGGTAGAGGGTGTTGGAGGAACTTGGCGGGATTTAACTGAGTCAGTTAACATGATGGGAGCTAATCTAACGGCTCAGGTACGTAATATTGCTCAAGTAACAACAGCAGTAGCTCAAGGTGATTTAGGTAAAAAAATTACTGTAGAGGCAAAAGGTGAAATTCTTGAAGTAAAAAATACAGTAAATATCATGGTGGATCAGCTTTCTACGTTTGCATCTGAAGTAACGCGCGTAGCTCGTGAAGTAGGTGTGGATGGAAAGCTTGGAGGGCAAGCGGCAGTACCAGGTGTTGCAGGAACATGGAAAGATTTGACTGAAAATGTGAATATGCTCGCAGCCAACTTAACAGGACAAGTACGTAATATTGCCGAGGTAACAACAGCAGTAGCGCAAGGAGACTTAGGCAAGAAAATTACTGTAGAGGCCATGGGTGAAATTATGGAGCTTAAAAATACCATTAATACGATGGTGGACCAGCTCTCAACTTTTGCCTCAGAAGTAACTCGTGTGGCACGTGAGGTAGGAACCGACGGTAAATTAGGAGGCCAAGCTTCAGTACCCGGTGTTGCAGGAACATGGAAAGATCTTACTGATAATGTGAACTCAATGGCTTCTAACTTGACAGGGCAAGTACGTAATATTGCTGAAGTAGCCACTGCAATTGCAAATGGTGATATGTCACGCAAAATTACAGTAGACGTTAGAGGGGAGTTTTTACAGTTAAAAGAAACGATTAATACGATGGTAGATCAGCTCCGTTCATTTGCTTCTGAGGTCACTAGGGTTGCGCGCGAAGTAGGTATGGAAGGCCGTTTAGGTGGACAGGCTTATGTAACTGGAGTATCGGGAACATGGAAAGATCTCACGGAAAGTGTGAATATGCTCGCAGCAAACCTTACTAGTCAGGTACGTAATATTGCTCAAGTAACAACTGCCGTAGCAAATGGTGATTTAAGTAAAAAAGTAACTGTGGATGTAAAAGGTGAGATTCTTGAATTAAAAAATACCGTAAATACCATGGTGGATCAATTAAACTCATTCTCTGCTGAGGTAACTCGCGTAGCTCGCGAGGTAGGTACAGAAGGTAAATTAGGTGGACAGTCTGTGGTACGGGGTATTTCTGGTACATGGAAAGACTTGACTGATAACGTAAATTTTATGGCGGCCAACCTAACCAGCCAAGTGCGGGGTATTGCTAAGGTAGTAACAGCAGTAGCAAATGGTGATTTAAAGAAAAAATTAACTGTAGAAGCTAAGGGTGAAATTGCTGATCTGGCTGATACGATTAACTATATGACTGATACTCTGGCTCTCTTTGCTGAACAGGTAACCTCAGTGGCACGTGAGGTAGGAGTAGAAGGTAAACTAGGCGGGCAAGCCAATGTGCCTGGAGCATCGGGTACTTGGAAAGATTTAACAGATAACGTAAACCAACTGGCAGCGAATTTAACCAGCCAAGTGCGTGCAATTGCTGGAGTTGCTACCGCAGTAACCAAAGGAGATTTGACTCAATCAGTTATGGTGGAAGCAAAAGGTGAAGTAGCAGAGCTTAAAGATAACGTAAACGAAATGATTCGAAACTTACGTGAAACTACTAATCAAAACTCGGAACAAGATTGGCTAAAAACGAATTTGGCTAAATTTACACGTGTATTACAAGGCCAACGTGATCTGTTGACGGTTTCTAAAACGATTCTTTCTGAATTAACTCCTCTTATTAATGCTCATCAAGGTTTATTCTATATTATGGATGAATCATCCAATGAAAAAACTCACTTAACAATGCTTTCTTCTTATGCATTTAAAGAACGTAAGAATTTATCGAAAGAATGGCGTATTGGTGAAGGATTAGTAGGGCAGTGTGCTTATGAAAAACAACGCATTCTACTGACTAATGTACCTGATGATTATATTCAAATTATTTCTGGTTTAGGTGAAGGCACGCCTAAAAATATTATTGTATTGCCTATTATTTTTGAAAGTAAAGTAAAGGCCGTTATTGAGTTAGCTTCTTTTGATTCGTATTCAGCAACACATTTAGCTTTTATGGATCAGCTCGCGGAGTCCATTGGAATTGTACTCAATACCATTGAAGCCAATATGCGTACAGAGGAACTGTTAAAACAATCTCAGTCTTTAGCCAATGAGTTAGGAAGTCAACAGGAGGAATTAAGACAAACAAACGAAGAGCTTGAAAATAAAGCGCGCTTACTGGAAGAGCAAAAAATGAAAGTAGACGCTAAAAATCGTGAAGTAGAACAAGCAAAAGGAGCGATTGAAGAAAAAGCTACGCAATTAGCGCTGACCTCTAAATATAAATCAGAGTTTTTATCTAATATGTCTCATGAGTTACGTACTCCATTAAATAGTTTGCTTATCTTGGCTCGACAACTTTCAGATAATCCTAAATTACATCTAGATGATAAAGAAGTTGAATATGCTAGAACAATTTATAGTGCTGGGAATGATTTGCTTTCTTTAATTAATGAAATTCTTGATCTTTCTAAAATTGAGTCAGGAACCGTTTCTTTAGAGCTGTCTACGGTTTCTTTTGATTTGATACGCGAACAAGTTGAGCGTACTTTTAATCATGTAGCAAAAAGCCAAAAAGTCGATTTAAAAATAATTTTAGCTCCAGAATTACCACCTAATTTTATTACTGATGAAAAACGATTATTGCAAGTCTTAAAGAATTTATTATCTAACGCGTTTAAATTTACTGAACAAGGGTCAGTAAGCTTACGTATAGCGCGCGTTAAATCAGGTTGGAGCATAGATAATGAGATCTTAAATCATGCTCATGAAGTCTTTGCCTTTTTTGTGGAAGATACCGGTATTGGTATTTCTGCTGATAAACAGCAAATTATTTTTGAAGCCTTTCAACAAGCTGATGCAGGTACTGCCCGTAAATATGGAGGCACGGGCCTAGGATTATCTATCAGTCGTGAAATTACTCGATTATTAAAAGGGGAATTAAAATTAATTCACAGTACACTTAATGAAGGAAGTATTTTTGCTCTTTATTTACCTCAATATAATTTTAATGAAGTTAATTTGAATACTGAACGTGATTATTTTAAAAATACTCTAACAAAAGAAAAATCTGAAACATTGCCTTTAGTTAAGTTGGAAATAGACGATGATCGCACTTCGATTCAACCTGGCGATCGAATTTTATTGATTGTTGAGGATGATTTAGATTTTGCTAAAATTATTCTTGATTTAGCACGAGAAAAGGGCTTTAAAGGAATTATTGCTATGCGCGGTTCGCAGGTAATTGCTCTTGCACAATATTATAAGCCAGATGCGATTACTCTTGATATTCGTATGCCAGATATTGATGGCTGGACTATTCTAGATCTTTTAAAACAGGATTCTGAACTTCGCCATATTCCAGTTGAAATAATTACGGTAGAAGATGATGTGCATCGAGGTTTGTCTAAAGGGGCTTTTCAATTTATTACTAAGCCTGTGAGTCGTAAAAAACTCGGTATGGCAATGAATGCCATGCATCAATTTTTAGATAGACCAATCAAAGATTTATTATTAATAGCTACTGGCAAAACAAGCCAGAAACAAATTATTGATTTATTAAAGCATAGTGATTTAAATATAAAAACAACCACGAAAGGTAAAACAGCTTTATCACTACTTAAAAAGCATCACTTTGATTGTGTTGTAGTGGAATTAAAATTAAATGATATGAGTGGGACTCAATTTATTTTGAATCTCCGTCAAAATAAGAGTTTCTTAGAGTTACCTGTAGTACTTTATAGTAATGAATCGTTAAATAAAGAAGATGAGGTTCAGTTAGCTCAATTAAAAACTTCAGGGCTTGTTAAGAATGCAACTACTCCTGCACGTCTTCTTGATCAAACGGCTTTATTTTTACATCGAATTACTTCAAATTTATCGGAGGAAAAACAAAAGTTATTAGAGCAGGTTCAATTCGATGAAAGTATTCTTAAAGGAAGAAAAGTACTGATTGTTGATGATGATGTCCGTAATATTTTTGCATTGACTGCTGCTTTAGAGCGAAAAGGAATGTTGGTCTGTTCCGTTGAAAGTGGCCATGAAGCTTTAGACTATTTGAAAGATAATCCACAAATAGATATTATTTTAATGGATATTATGATGCCTAATTTAGATGGTTATCAAACAACCTTATCGATTCGTAAAATGGTGAAATTTAAGAAACTACCTATTATTGCTTTAACAGCGAAAGCGATGGTCGGTGATCGAGAAAAATGCATTAAAGCAGGAGCATCTGATTATTTAAGTAAACCCATTAATGTAGACCAACTCGCTTCATTAATGCAAAGATGGTTATCTTAGTTTAGGAAAAAATATGACTAAAGAACCAAAGGTTAATGTTCTTATTGTGGATGATGATCCCATTAAACTTATTGCGATCACTTCAGCCTTAGAAGGAATGGATATTGAAATTGTTTCAGTGTCTTCCGGTAAGGATGCATTGCGTCAATTATTAATCAAAGATTTTGCTATGATCTTGCTGGATGTTAATATGCCGATCATGGATGGTTTTGAAACAGCAGTTTTAATTCGTAGTCGACCACGCACAGAACATGTTCCTATTCTTTTTATTACTTCTGATCGACTTGGTGATCAAGAGCGTCTAAAGGGCTATGAAATTGGAGCTGTAGATTATATTTTTAGCCCAGTACAACCGCAAATTTTGCGAGCCAAAGTTGCTGTTTTTGTTGATCTGCATCGTTTACGGGAACAAAGTTACCGTTATACTGAAGAGTTGCATCTCAAAAATGAAAAAATAGCGCGTCAAAATATGATTTTGGAAGAGGGTAGTCGGATGAAAAGCGAATTTTTAGCGAATATGTCTCATGAATTAAGGACTCCATTAAATGCAATTATTGGTTTTTCTGAATTGCTTAAAGATGGAATTAGCGGCAAATTGAATAAGATTCAACAAGAGCACGTTAATCTAATTTATAACAGTGGACAACATCTATTATCTTTAATTAATGATATTTTAGATTTATCTAAAATAGAGGCAGGAAAATTAGTGCTTGAACCTGCTGAGTGTGATTTAAAAGCTATTTTGCAGCAAAGTTTTGCTTTATTTAAAGAAAAAGCGAATAAAAAACATCTTAATTTCTCTTTAGAGATTGATGAAAAAATTATCTCTTGTTATGCAGATGAACGAAAATTAAAGCAAATATTATATAATTTACTTTCGAATGCAGTGAAGTTTACTCGTGAAGGTGGCTATGTGAGTATTAAAGCAGCTAAAGTTAAGAAATTAGATAAACAGCATAAAAAAATTGATGGTATTTTTATTTCGGTTGAAGATAATGGAATAGGTATTGATGAACAAAATCTTAATCAGCTATTTCAACCTTTTGCCCAGCTTGATGGAGCATTCACTCGTCACTATGAAGGGACAGGACTTGGTTTAGCAATGGTAAAACGTCTAGTCGAATTACATGGTGGAGAAGTTGAAGTTAAGAGCACTTTAAATAAAGGAAGTTGTTTTAGTTTTTGGCTACCTTCAGCTTATAGTAAAAGTTCACTTCATATATAGCAATTAAACGGATCTTGGAGGTAAAATCCCAACACCAATAAGTACAGGATGATTATTGGAGAGTCGACGATAAGTTTTAGTTGGAAGAATAATTAATTCAGGAAAACGTTCTAATAATAAGAGGGGAAGTTTAATGGTATTTCGTCCATCGAGATCCCATGCATAATTTGCTCCTACATCCCAAATAAAAAGAGCACCATTTAAACTTAGATCCAATTCATTTATCCAGGGATTTTGTATGATCCGCCAATTAAAATAAGGCTTGGCTTGATCCGGTAGATAGGGTGTTATTAGTGAAACCAGATAATTAGAGCCTGCTAAATAAACTAAGGGTTTATGATAACGCTCTCGCCATAACTGATTTAGAGATAAAGCTATTTCTTTATTAGGTAAGAAGGCATCATTTTTAGAGCTAGAAAAAAAATTGATATTTACTAGGCGAAACACAAATAATGAACAGCTAAATAGAATAAATATTAAAATAAACTGCTTCATACTTTGAGAAGTAAGAGACGGTTTGATGTAAGCGATTAATATAATCCCTAAAGGAAAAAAATAAGCAGTGGACCAACGAGGAGGTAAATAATTTCCATCAATAACTCCTAGGAGCAAGGTTAATATTAGAGGACCAAATCCCATAATAAGAAGAAAATGCCATTGAAAAGAAGATAGAGAGCTCTTTGCTAGGGCTTGTTGACATTTCAGATTTTGACGTTCCGCAACCTGTTCTCGAGAGCCAATGAGATCTATTTCTGTATTATGATCTTGGTCTACGTCATCCTCTGGCTTGACCGGAGGATCCATTACCTCAAAAGAAACCTGGATCTTCCGGTCAAACAAGAAGGCGACGAGAGCATTGCTTTTTCTACATTCGGAGTGAGCGTTTACATTAGCTTTCTTATAAAAAGGCCACATTAACAAGAGTAGAGGAGTAAGATATAAAATATCATTAAACAAGGCTAAAATCGGATAAAATAAATGTCCCCAAATGGTTTTAGTTGCTGTGTATTCTGCCGAAGTATTTAGTGCATATTTTACTGTAATAAATTGATGTTGATATAGCCAATAACAATGTGGACTCATCAATAATAAAAACAAACCGAGGGAATAAAAGAGTGTTCGTTTTTTTAAGTAGCTCCTGCTTTGAGGATAGAGAATAAATAAAAAAAACATGGAGCTAATTAAAAGTATACTTTGGTATTTGGTGCATAGGGCACAAGCAGCAAAGAAACTGGTTAAAAGCCAATAGCGTATGTTTTCTGTAGTTAAGGCTTTATAAAAAAAAAGAGTTAAAAAAGCCCATAAAGGCGCTTGTAAGGCATCAGAAGTTAAATTAAAAGAATTTACATTGTAAAATAGTATTCCCTCTAAAAGAAAAGTAGCAATCAACGCTTGACGTAAAAGAAGAAACTGTCTTGCTAAATACCATACAGCTACAAAGGTACAGGTGTTTAGTAATTGAGCCAACAAATAAATAGCCCAGTCTGCCTGATGAAATAAAGTAAACAATCTAGCACAAAGCCAGGCAGTTAAAAAAGGATGTTTATGATAACCCCATTCCCCCTGTAATCCCCATGTAATATTTTCAAGAGTGTCATGAGGTAAAGAGGCTCGAGAATAATAAATTCCCAAAGTCCAAAGAAGAGTATGTAAGAACAGAAAGAGAATAAAATAATGTATTAATTTACGATCTAAGTTCAGTTGATAATTCAGATTTTGATGCTCAATGAGAGGCGTTTCTAGACTATAAATATAAGAGCTAGCTTCTTGCATGCATTATCCTAAAAGCAGTAGATTCAACTGCTTCAGGACTTACGAAAAACTCCCAATTTCTTCGTTAAAAGCCTGTTTTAATTCGGTCATTTAGTGCATCTAAACTTCCTCATTAAAACGTGTTTTTGCCTTGACCTTGGAGTTTTTCGTAAGTCCTGTGCTGTTTAATTTATCATAGCCAAAACCAGTAAGCCTAAACCTATAAAACCTAAAATTGAGAGACTAAGTGTTCCACCAGGAAGCATAACCTGCTGTTCATTCGTAGCTAAAATACCATTTTTTCTACTTTGCCAACTCATGATTGCCGGCAAGACTAATAATAAAATAACGCAACAAACCCCAGCATAACTTAAGGCGCGCAAATAAATACCAGGATTAAATAAAACAATGGCTAAAGGAGGAAGAAAAGTAAGCGCTAGAGTATATTTACCTTGATTACCTTTTTTTTGTAATTTTAAACCATCAGCAAGAAAATCAAATAAACCAAGAGAAACTCCAAGAAAGGCTGTAACCATACAAATAGAGGTGAAGAAACCAAAAAAACCACTAATCCATTGATTATGAATAGATTGATTCAATGCTTCCGTTAAGCCGCTGGTAGCATGCTCTGAACTCATTAAAGCAATCAAGCCGTTATTTCCTTCACGAGCGACAACACCCATAATTACAGCATCCCAGACAATATAGCAAAATAAAGGAATTAACGAACCGAAAAGAATCACTCGTCTTAAAGCAGGGATATCATCGGCAAAATAATCACGAAGACTGGGTACAATAGAAGCAAATCCAAATGAAGTGATGAGCACCATTAACATTCCAGTAAATGCACTGGCAGAGCCTCCAGTTAAGCTGTTTGGAGAAACATGCGGACTTATAATAGCAACCAATAAGACATAAACTCCTAATTTTCCAAACATTAACCCTCTATTGACATAATCTACAGAGCGAATCCCTTTATATACCACAAGACTAAAAATAAGAGTAAAAATAAATGAAGTAATCCAGGCTGGTAAATGAATATTAATCTTCTGTAATAAGGCATTAAACACATCACTACCTCCAGAAATATAAGCAGCTAATAATGTATATAATAAAAAAAGATAAGTAATCCATGCAATAATTTGTCCAGGTAAACCAAGCGTTGATTTAGCCATTGAAACCATATTGCTTCCAGGGGGTAAACGTAAGTTTACTTCAAGCACTAGCAGGGCGCCTGAGGTCATAATGAGCCAGCAGATAATAAGAAAAAATAATGAGTTACCAAAACCTACTTCTGCTGTTGAAACAGGTAAGGCTAACATTCCTCCTCCAATGGAGGTTCCTACAATCAATAAGGTGCCACCTATTACTTTTGAATTAAGCACTTTAATAAATCCTGTTGTTCAAATTTAATACAACATGTTACTTTGTTTTTCAGTTAAAGTCAATTGAGTTAATTTAAATGCGTTTACCCTGATTAAATATCGCTTAAACATTACCTGAACGGATACTGCTTTCTTATATCATTTTTCTTATTTCTTCAACAAGAAGAATTATTGAAGTAATAATTACTGTCAGTTGAGACCATTTTCCACCAGGTACTAAAAAGGAGGATGAATATTTACTTCTACCAAAATAGCACATTAAAGCAGGCAAAAGTAACAGCAAAATAATACAGAAAATTCCAGCATAACCTAGAGCGTGAATATAAGCTCCCGGATAAAAGAGAACTAATATTAAAGGTGGAGCAAAGGTTAAAATAAATAACCCTATCCCATGTGTTCCTCGCTCTCTTAATTTTAACCCATCTGCCAAAAAACTATACAGGCATAAGGATACTCCTAAAAAAGCAGTAAGCATACAAATAGAGGTGAAAAAATTAAATAAAGCAGTAATGGTTTTATTCTGTACTTTGTTACTGAGTAAATCAGCTAAAGCGCTTGTAGTATGTGGGTTAGTCATTAAGCTTTCTAAACCATTACTTCCAGCAGAGGGTAGTGTACCTAGAATGATGGCATCCCAGGCCATATAACATAATAAAGGGATTAATGAACCAATAAAAATTACTTTTTTTAATTGCTTGATGTCATTGTCAAAATAGTCTCGTAAATTAGGTACGATGATTGCAAAACCGAACGAAGTAATTAAAATCATTATGGAGCCAGTAATATATTGAATATCACCATGCTTAAAATTAGGAAATTCTATATAAGGCGCAATAAGAATGACTAAAATAAAATAAACTGCTAATTTACCAAACATTAAAGCTCGATTAGCATAATCAACAAAATGAATGCCACCATAGACAATTAATCCAAAGAGTAAGGTAAATAAAGTACTTGCCTGCCATTCATTCAGGTGTAGGCCTATTTTGTGTAGAAGATTATTTAAAACATCGGCTCCACCTGAAATATAGGCTGAGAGCAAGGTGTAAAGAAGGAATAAATAGCTTACCCACGCAATCAATAAGCCATAGTTGCCTAATGTCGCCGCCGCCATGGAAACCATGTGTTTTCCTCGCGGAAGATAAAGATTGGCTTCAAGAATAAAAAAAGCGCCTAGGGTCATAAAGGCCCAACAGACAAATAAAAACAGAGAAGATTGCCAAAAGCCTGTTGCCGCATTTGCAACAGGTAATGCAAGCATTCCCCCTCCTATAGAGGTGCCTACAATTAAAAGAATACCACCTACAAATCTTGAATTCATTAACAGCCTTACTTCATATCAAAAATGGGTTGATCTGCTTTGGCGACTAATCCAGTGAACCATTGAATTTCTATTCGTCTATTATAAGCACTGCCATGTATTATTTTATTATCACCAATTGCATTTTTATCTCCATATCCTTCAGCTTTTAGTTGGATGGAGCGTATTCCATTCGCCCATAGATACGTCATCATTGTTTCTGCTTGTGCTTGAGACATCAGTTTTTTATTGTGACGAGAACCTACATTATCTGTAAATCCTGCTACATAAATTGGGCTTTGAGGATACAGTTTTAATAGTTTTACTATATTCATTAAGCCTGGGTAACATAGTTCATTTAATCTAGGGCTCATAAACATAAAATATTTATCTGTTGGAATGATGAGTGTCATTGTATCCCCATACTCAACAAATTGGATGCTTTCTTTTTTTAATTGTTTCACTATGGCAGGCTTACTGTTTTTATAGATGGCTCGTGCTGTACCAATAGTTCCACCAATAGCACCGCCTACTAAGGTTCCTGTTAGTGTGCCGCTAGTAATTGCCCCAACTACAGAACCAGTCGCGACTCCAGCGGTGGTTTTTCTGGTCATGTCTTGATCTGATTTAAAATTATTATAAGGAGGCTTAATACTACCACAGCTGCACAATAGACTAATCATTAGTCCGGAAATGATAGTTTTCATTTTAGCGGCATTATCTAACATGCCCACTCCATTGATATAAAGATTTTATCATTATTAAGCATCTGATTATTTTTCGCAATCTACTCTTCCATTAATTTAAATTAAAAGATTAGCATTTATATTTAATGGTAGCTGCGCCGATTCCACTGTACGCATTATTACCTGCTTGTAAATCATAATTTAATTCAATGCTCCATGGCTTATTGAGTGTGGTAATATTTAAACCAGCACCACCACGAAATACTAGCTCATCAAATTGCACACCAAAAGTTGAAAAACTTGAACCGCCGGCTACAAAAGTAGCAAACGTATTAGGTTGATTATTGAGTACATTTCCTGCCATGCCCGCATAAGCGGTTAACGTGATATCATGTTTATTATTAAGCTTTTTGAGATGATAAGCTCCATTTCCATAAGCTCCGAGTACTAAAGATGAGTTATTATTTGAAGCGACTGCTAAATCCATTGAAGAACCGGATTCTTGATAATGCCCTTGATTGATAAATAAATAGCTGGCTTCTAGCTCCGGTGTAAATACTAGATTTGGGCCAAAGGGATATGTACTCCATCCTGTTTCTGCACGGATATTAGTAAACCAGCTATTATAAGTTCCTTTTGCTGTACTTGCATATAAAGAAATAGTACGGCTAGTATGGCTTAACTCATACCCTACCAGCCCTTGCCCTGCGAAATAAATATGATTAGAAAGTTTTTTCGTTGCATAAACCATCCCCTGATAGGCACTACTAGAGATGGATTGACCATCAAGAAGAGATTTGCCATGTATGTCATCACCTCCTGCTGCAAAAGCACTTCCTACTAGCCAATTTTCATCTAGTTGCATATCTTTACCAATAACTGCTCCATAGGCGCTTGCATTAAACCCATTGACTGTGTTTTTTTCATTTTGAGTCATTGATCCGCCATAGGGTTTAACCCATGTTTTTCCTGGCTGGTAAAGCATGGCATCTCCCGAAGAACGACCATGCAAACTACTCCACATGGGAATTGTATCCACAACAGCTCTAGTTATTAATTGCACCATTTGAATATTTTCATTGGTTAACTCAGGAGTTGCTTGACTTGCAGCAGCCTGCAGTGCTTCAGCACTTGATAATGTTGCATAAGGAGTGAATAAGGAATTTCCAGTCGTGACTTGTTCTATGATCGTGTTTGCTGCGCCTTGACAATAATTATCTTGACAGACACTATAAGTTGCTGGATTGCGGGTAGCAATAAGATTGACCCCTTGGTTTTTATTACGTATTCCAACAAATTGCCAAATATAACTGTTATCACTGACATTAAAACCTGTGCTCGGTGGAAGAAGTGTAGAACCACTAATGACATTGAATAGAATATCTCCTTCCCTTAATGAACTATCTTGATTAAGGTAGACATTAATATTCCCATTTTGTGATAAATCAACTGCACCTGTTGCCGTTAATTGACCATAATGAGCTTTATTTGAAACCACCGTTTGGAAAGTTCCTCCTGTATTTTGAATGTAGTTGCCGATTATTTTAGGAGCAGTGTTGGCTACTGCTAAAGTTCCTGCATTATTTACCGTAGTTGCTGTAATTGTATTCGTCATGTTAAATAGAGCATTTGAATCAATATTAAATGTATTAACGTTATAGTTTCCTTCACTGGTGAATTGTGCTCCTTCAGTAATGGTAACATTAGAATTAACTGCATTAACTGCACCAATAATATGTGCGTTTGATCCAAGAATATTAATATTATTTACAGTACTATTATCAGAAATATGAATGGCTTCAATGGCACCTTGAATAACACCACTATTGTTGATACCGTTGGAAATTACTCCTGAAGAGTTAATGGATAGGCCAAATTGACCGCCACTAATTGTTCCAGAATTAGAGATGCCACCTTCTATTGTAGTTGCAGAGTAGATGGAGACCCCTGTCGTTGAAGAATTTATTGTACCGCTATTGATTATGTCTTTACCAACTGTGCTGGCATTATGAATTGATAAACCTTTAAGTGCACCACTAATTATACCACTATTCGAGATATTGCCTGACACGCTAGCTACATTAATTCCTATTCCAGTATGTGAGGTACTCTGTATAGTACCACTATTTGAGATCCCACCAGTGATGACACTTGAACCATATATAATAATTCCATTGCCGTTACTAGGGGAACTAATCACTCCACTATTGTTAATGTCACCAACCAGTGTGGAGTGATTAATAAGTGCAATGCCATTGTCATCCGCACTCGCAAGAATGGTTCCTGTGTTAGAAATTCCTCCACTTATAGAGCTACTGTCGGTAATCCATATGCCTGAGCCAAAGGTAGTTGAATGAATAGACCCTTTATTAACAATGCCATCATAAATACTACTATGACTAATGTGAATACCACCGGCGCCGGAAGTAATAGCTCCATTATTAGTAATCCCGCCGTGAATATTACTATTGTTGGAGACAAATACCCCTGTTGCTGACGAACTACTAATACTGCCATTATTAACAAGCCCATTTAACAACTCAGAATTATTGATAGTAACTCCAATACTGGTGGTACTATTTATTCTTCCACCTGCATTGATGGCAATGGAATTAGGGAGAGGGGGCGTATTATAGTTAAGCATTTCAATTCCACCAACTATACCTGCCTTAGCCACTGTAACTTCTAAGTGACTATCAAACTGACAAATTGTACCCTCTAAATTCGTGCCGATAATTACTATTGGACATGAAGCTGCTATCATGGCTTTTGCATTGAGGGATAGAATAGCCGATGCTGTTGCCTTCAGAGTAAACCGTGTAAATTTAGAAGAGAGAAAAGCTTTATTAATATCCATATAATTCTATAATTCCTAGCTTTTATGTGCGGGACTTACGAAAAACTCTCAATCTCTTCGTTAAAAGCATATTTTAATTCGGTCATTTAGTGCACCTAAACGCTCTCATTAAAACATGCTTTTTCCTCAGTCTTGGGGTTTTCGTAAGTTCTGATGTAATTCGAATAATTTATAATTCGACTATAATTTTCTTTTTAAGAATATGGGAATGTTTTAATTCTTTCAATAGATAAGCTGATTTCATTAATCGCTTATCCGATTCACTTTAACTCGAAAACCACGTATGGCTTCGAGAAAGTGGTTGAAATTTAGCAATAAGAGAGGAGAGGTTGGTCAATATCAGCTAATTCTTCCTCATTATCAAAAGTGCTTTCTTTCTTTGGAGAAAAGAACAAAGAGAGCACTTGATGTTCTAAATTTTTTTGTTGATTAATGGGGCTAAGATTTTTAAATGAATTAGCTGTTTCTAGAGCTTTAGCTGCGGATTCGATTATTAACACCGCTGTTCCCATAATAAGCGCCAATCCTAAAGGTGGATTTAAAAAGAGTAAAGGGATGCCAAAACCAACACAAAAGGCATAGGAAGTAAGGGCTGCAGTTACCCAAAAGAGCAATTCACAGGTTTTAAGAGTATTATGAAGAATTACATTAAGTTTTTTGTCTCTGGAAAGTCTATTTAAATTGTTTAAAGCTTCATCAGCGCTCAAAGAGCCAGATTTAATTTTTTTCATTGTTTCTAATAAATGAGCATACTCTTGAGTTAATAACTGCCGTTGACCATTATTTTCACAGTTAGAAAATCGAGTAGTATAATAATCATTGAGTAAATAAAGAGGAGACAAATCAATAAATTGTTTGTCTTCAAATAAATTCAAAGCATCTTGTATAGAGCTATCCAGCAGGTTAGATAATTGAAGAATTTCATTTCTCATAACTTGTTCCTTATAGTCAATGATAATTATATACCCAAAATGTTTCAAGATGCGCGGTTTTGGATGTTAAAAGCGATAGACCAAAAATTGCATCTTGAAACATTTTGGGTATAGGTGGATATAGCATAATTATTATTGAAATTGAAGCTCATTTTTATTAACGGGTGTGATCAAAAGTGCAGTTTTTTTATAAGCCCGTGAAGAAAAACCGCGCTTATCTTCCAATTAGCCTTAAGTTTTAGTTGACAAATACTCAAAAGCACAGGTTTAAT